>NZ_CAQIVA010000006.1:0-99904 GCF_948810725.1 uncultured Rikenella sp. | reverse complement strand
CTCTGGCTATCGTAAGATAACCAGAGGCTTTTTTATTCAAGAACCTCTCCTGCGACCCCGCAATTGGGCGAAAGTCCCTTTTTATTTTTACCGCCAGACTTTGGGGCTTTCCATGCCTTGATCGTGATAACCAAGCCTTATTCTTCAAGAGGCCTTTCCTCCGACATCGCAAACCTGCCTCCTTACGAACCTTTTACACTTACCATAAATTCGGGAGGAAAAAGGTGTAAATTTGTACGGTTTTTGATAGAAATACGATGAAATTCAAACCTACCACTATTATGTTCAAAAAAGCATTTTACGCATTGTGTTTTCTCCTGCCTCTGGCAGGCTGGCAAACCGTTCAGGCACAGGATTATCGGACAGCCGTCAGTGTAAATCTCGGAGCCGATATGGGCTTCGGACTGAAGCATTTTCTCGGAGCACGCAACGCTATCGAGGCCCAGTTCGGTTACAATATCCCGTGTAAAGGGGTGATGCTCTCGGCCGTCTATCAGTACCATGTGCCCCTGACCAAAGGATTGCAACTCTATGCCGGCGGCGGGTTGAACATCGGAGTGCTTCACTTGGGCAAGCATCAGAGCTCGGATTTTGCGATCGGGTTGGATCCGACCGTCGGTTTCGAGTACAAATTCGCTCAGGCACCGATTGCACTGGCTGTGGACTATAAACCCAATATCAACTTTACACCCCATTCTCAGTGGGATTTGGCCGCCTTTAAGGTGCGGTACACTTTCTGACAGAGATACAAGCAATAAAAAGGGAGGACGGTCGCGATATGACCGTCCTCCCTTTGTGTTTACAGAGATCCTATGCAACCTTATTGCCCGATCATCTCCGGATCGACGATCTCGTGAGTGCGGATATCGACGAAAACAGGCGTCGTTTCCATCCCTTTCGAGGTCAGGGCGGCATCTACGCGGATGATCCGGTCGCTGATACGCGAGTATTCGCGAATCTCGTTTTTGTAGACATCCATTTTGACCACTGCTTGTTTGGTGAGATCCGACACCCAGAAGCTCTCGTCAGTCACTCTGTGGATGCGAGCCGCCTGAGAAAAGGCAAAACCCTTGATCGATTTGATCGGATTGTTCCATTGTTTCGCCGCCCGATCGTAAATGTTGATGCCATTATTATCCCCCGTGAAGTACATCCGTTCGGCAGTAGATGCGAAAGTTTTCGGTTTGAACGGCAACTCTTCCATCGTCTGGTCGGCCAGGTCGATCACCGTCCCGTTCTTCATCTCGTCGTTGACCAGAGTCGGATCGAGCACTCGAAGCCGTTTGCCTTCGTAATCCGTCAGCAACAGTTTGCCCTCCGCATTGGACTCCATGTACTGCGAATTAAAGCCGTTATTATGGGCTCCGAAAGTACCGGCTCCGGCTTGCTTGTAGCGGTTGATTTTTCCGGCCTTTTCCGGTACAGCGTCGCTCTCTTTGTAAACGCTCACGGTGCCGTTCTTGTCGCGGGTGAAGATCAGTCCGTCTTTCACCGCCATAGCCTGTGTCTGGAATACCGGTCCGCTCCAGCTTCCGTTCCCAATGCTGACGATGTAGTTCAGGTCGGGCAGGTCGAAAACGTGGATGTAGGACTGACGTTCATTGACATACAGCCGTGTGTCGGTCACGACGATCGCATCGATATTGCTGGTGAATTTCTGTTCCTTGCCGTTTGCCGTCCACGAGGCGAGGGTACGGAACGGCCGGTTGTTCTTCAGGTCGTAGAGAATCAGACTCGACCCTTCTGCGATGTTGGCCACGAAGAGCGTGTCGCCCCGGTGTGCCACCGTGTAGGGCGTGAATTTTCCGGCCTCCAGCCCCATGCTTTCGTTGTTCAGCAGGGTGCCGGCTTCATAGGAGTAGTACCAGTAGCTGGTATAATTATCGCTGTTGGTATCCGGATCGACTGGGTCGCTGTTCTCCGAACACTGTACCGACAGAAGACTGCAGCAGGCGATCCACAGGATATGATGAAGATTGAATTTCATGTTTTTTCGATTTTTAATCAGGGGTAGGTCTCTCTCGCTCTATTGCAACTGGCTCATCGGGATGGCGTAGAGCTTCATGCCGCCTTTGATTCGGTCGATGATGAAGAGCGTTTTGCGCCGGATGCAGAACTTTTCGGGTGCCTGCAACGTGATTCCGCCGATGGTGGTGTAGTTCTTCAAAATGGTTCCCGTTTTCGGATCGACTTCGCAGAACTTCTCGTCGCCGTTCGAGCTGACGAACAGTTGTTTGCCGTAGAAATCCAGGGCATACGGAGAGTTCTTGTAAGCGATGTTACCCGAGCGTTTGAGCTCTTTGTACTCGCGCACCTGCGAGAGGTCGAACAGGTCGATTCGTTTGGCGGGATGGGTGGCATAGAGGATGCCGCTCGTGGTGTCCACCGCCATGCCGTAGGTTCCGTTCGTCTCGCCGAGCGCTTCCGAGCGGGCATAGACCAACAGTTGTTCCTGCCGATCGGACAGCGACTCTTCGGCCACCACCAGGCAGCGTTTGTCGTGGATCAACATCAGGCCGTTGTACACCACGATGTCGAATGCGTGGACGGTTTGTCCGGCTCCGGTACCCCATTTCCCGTTCCCGAGACAGGCGATGAAATGTTGGTCTTCGGCGTCGAACACTTCGGTGCGGCTGCCGGTATGGGTGACATAGATTTTGCCGTTGACCCGTGTCACGCCGTTCGGTTCGCCGAGGAAGCGTTCGGTCGTCCCTTCGCCCCGCGTCCACTCCCGAATGCTCTTCAGGTGCGAGATCGCGCCGTCTTTGATGTCGAAAATTTCGACGCTGTAATTGTCTTTAGCGTCGTTTACGATGAACAACGAGTCGTTGTACACATAGACGTCTTTGGGCTGGAAAGTGGCGGCTGTAGCGCCCGGAACAGCCGTGTGATCCAGCGTGAAGGAGACGGCTTCGCCGTTTTCGCCTTTCAGGTCGTTTTCGCCTTTATAGATCAGCCCCCCGTCGATTTCGTCGAGTTCCGGGTCTTCGATGATGTGTTTCGACGAGCGGTAGTATCCGCCGCCGGGCAGATAGGCGGTTTTGGAGCGGCGGCTGTGCAGGAATCGACGCGAGTAGACCGGGAGTTTCTTTGCGATCCCCAGCTCTTCGTAAACTTTGCCGCACAAGGAAGTCCATCCCGGTCCGGTTTGTTCGTAGGTCATATTACCGGCATGGCCGTAGCCCAGACAGTGGGCATATTCGTGGAAGATGGTCTCGGTAATGCTGGCGTCGTCCGGATATTGTTCGAAGTAGACGGATTCGTGCATCCCGAATGTCTCTCCGCCGCCGAGTCCCATGACGCCGGTGGTATGACCGAAAACCAGAGCACGATGCTCGTTCGCTTTTTTCAACACGAAGTCTTTGTCCACAACGGTTTTGTTGTTATCCGAGTGCAGCGGCCCCCAGTTTTGCAGCGCCGAGGCGAATTCCGGACTCGAATACATGTAGGCCATGTTCAGGGCCATAGCCACCGCTTCCCGTGCGTGGCAGGCGTGTAACGGGTAGGCCCAGTTGGAGTTATTCGGCTGATAATAGCGGCCGAATCCGATATACCGGTGGCATTTGATGGCCTGGAGGGTTTTGTAGTACGGCGCATCGCATTCGACTTCGAAGCTGAGGTTGCTGCCGGCCAGATGCGGGTTGGCCATGATTTGGATCTTTTTGCCGCTGCGGGTGTAGGCCGTTATGTTTTCGGTCGCGAAGGGCAGTTTGACCCGCAATTGCTGGAATGGCATGAGTCTTTCCAGCACCAACAGTTTGATCTGTTCGTCGTAGCCATCGATCTTTGCCCAGACCGTCACATTGGGGAGGGAACGCGGGCTGTAGAACCGGAGCTGGAAATTATGCTCGTCGTCGAGGGTCATCTGGATCGTCTGGTCGGTGTAGAAATTCCGATCGGGATTGTCCAGAAACAGCTCCGAAGGTTCGTCGTCGTTGAACATGTAGTAGGTGTTTTCGGCGTTGTAATCCGATCGGGTCATGTACACCGGAAACTGGTTCGGCGCATTCACGCCGGAATCGGTCAGCAATTTGTTCTCTTTCTTACAGCCGATTAGTAGCAATGCGCTGAAAACCAGTAGGCTGTAAAGGCCTGCAAGAAAAGTTTTTCTCATAGTGCGTTTGTTTGAATGGCGATTGTTTTACGTCTGTTTCGTAGAAATCGCCCGCGAAGATAGGCGGTTAAACAAAAAAAAAAAAACGCACTTTGAGTTTTGTAAATATTAGTCTTTCTGTCGAGGGGTCGAACTGTTTTGTAATCAGGTAGAAAACAAAAAAGCCCTTCTGCCGGGCCTCCCTCGCGAGACGAGGGGCCGAGCAGAAGGGCAGGCCGAAAGAGGGGAGGGCTTGTGGATAAAAAAACGCCGTTCACTGAATAAGGAACGGCGTGATGGGTAGGTATCGGAAAGGAGCGTTTAGTCGCTGTCGATTTCGTCTTCCGGAAGCGGGAGCTCGTACTTGGTGTCGATAATCTCCTTGTCCGGGAAGAAGAAGGAGGCTTCCCAAGCCGCATTTTCGTCGCTGTCCGATGCGTGAATGGCGTTCCGGGTCTTCGAAGCGGCGAATTTTTTGCGGATAGTCCCTTCGGCAGCCAGCTCCGGATTGGTCTTGCCGATCAGTTCGCGGAACTCGGCCACGGCATCCTGCGACCCCTCTTTTTCGAGCACTGCGGCTACGATCGGCCCGGAGGTCATGAAGAGGTAGAGGTTCCGGAAAAAGGGCCGTCCTTTGTGTACGTAATAGAATTTTTCGGCGTCCGAGCGGCTGAGGTAGGTCATCTTCAGCGCGATGATCCGAAAACCTGCCTTTTCGATCATGGTCAGGATTTCACCGATGTGGTTCCCCCCCACCGAATCCGGCTTTATGATGGTAAAGGTTCTCTGTCCCATAAGGTATTGAGGTGTTGATGGGTGAATAATTTCGGATAAAGATAGCAATTATTTCGGACGAATGAAATTCGGCGGTCGGCACGGTGGAAAAACGGGGCGCGCGGCGGCGGAGAGAAAAAAGAGGCGACGCGTATCACTCGTCGCCCTCGAATGTGTTTCGGGCGGCCGTATATCCTTCCCATTTGGTGATACAGGCGGCGAAGTCGGCCGGATATTCCGATTCGAAATAGACCTCCTGGCGCGATTCCGGGTGTACGAATCCCAGACTCAGCGCATGCAGTCCGTGGCGTGGCATTGCGGCGAAGCAGTTTTCGACGAACTGTTTGTATTTGCTGAAGGTGGTGCCTTTCAGAATTCGGTCGCCGCCGTAACGTTCGTCGTTGAAGAGCGGGTGGCCGATCGACTCCATGTGTACCCGGATCTGGTGTGTCCGTCCGGTTTCGAGCCGGCATTCGACGAGGGTGACATATCCGAACCGTTTCAAGACCCGATAGTGGGTCACGGCGTGTTTCCCCACCGGCCCGTCGGGCGGAAAGACGGCCATGCGCATTCGGTCGGTGGTGCTGCGGGCGATGTTTCCCACGATCGTCCCTTCGTCTTCGTCGAAGTTGCCCCACACCAATGCGTGATAGATGCGTCGAATGGTGTGGTCGTAGAATTGCCGGGCCAGAAAGGCGTGTGTCCGCTCGTCTTTCGCCACGACCAGGAGTCCGGAGGTGTTTTTGTCGATCCGGTGGACGAGTCCGGCCCGCATGTCGCCCTGTTCGAAGAGCGGAAGGCCCCGCAGGTGAAAGGTGAGGGCGTTGACCAAGGTGCCGGTATAGTTTCCGTGTCCCGGGTGTACGACCATTCCGGCGGCTTTGTTGACGACGATCAGGCGGTTGTCTTCGTAGACGATGTCGAGCGGAATGTCTTCGGCAATGATCTCCAGTTCGCGCGGCGGGTAGGGCAGCACGATCGATATCCGGTCGAGGGGTTTGACTTTGTAGCTCGATTTGGCGGGTTGCCCGTTGACGAGGATGTTGCCGGCATCGGCTGCGGCCTGAATGCGGTTCCGGGAGGTGTTTTCGAGCCGGGTGGCCAGAAATTTGTCGAGCCGCAGCAGTCCTTGCCCCTTGTCGGCCACGACGTTGAAGTGTTCGAAGAGTTCGTCTTCGCGTTCGTCGCCGAATTCGCTGATGTCGTCGGTGTCGAGGGTCGTCGGTTCGCCGACGGCAAGGGGTTTGTCCGGCTTTGTCATCGGTGGGTTACTCTTTTTCCCGGTCATTATCGGCACTCTCTTCTTCGTCTACGGCATATCGCCGGGTCGCTGCGTCCGAGCTTTTGGAGGACGATGCGATCTTTTGTGTATCCAAGGTCAGCCACAGCGAGACTTTCCCGCCGTAGTCCGTCCGGCTCTGCTGGTTGGGTTCCTGTCGATAGACGCGGGCGTCTTCGGTGTCGTTGGTTCCGATTCCGGAGTCGAATTTGATGTTGCCGACGTTCAGTCCGACTTCCCACAGCCGACTCTTGGCTTCGCGCAAGGTGAGTCCGATGACTTTCGGAATCCGGGGCAGGGGCGAGGAGTGGTTGACGCCGACCACGAGGGTGATGCCGGATCCGAGTTCCGCTTTGGTGCGCGAGTCGTGGGTGATCGATCGGCCTTTGTAGAGCTCGTCGAGGACGTTGTTGGTGGCCATGTCGGATCGGTAGACGAGTCGCTCGATCTCGAATCCTTTGGTTTCGAGCATGTTTTTGGCCTGTCGCAAGGAGTAGCCGGTCACGTACGGAATCACGTCGGTTCTGGGCCGGAAGGCGTTGACGGTCAGGAATACGCGCCGCCCTTTCTTGACGCCCATCCCGGGTTTCGGGCTCTGGTCGAGGATCTGGCCGGGCTTCTGCTTCGGCATGTAGAGGGAGTCGATGATCTCCAAGCGCAAGGCTCCCTGTTCGCTCATTTTTCGTGCTTCGTCGAAGGTGTGCCCGATCATGGTCGGCACGATGATCCGTTGCCCGTGACGGGTGTAGATGTTCAGAACGAGGTTGACGACGAAATAGAGGATGATGCCGATACAGAGGGCCATCACGATATTCCGCAGGATGATGTTCCGGCGGATGGTGTCGAGCATGCGGGCGAGCACGGGGGGTAATTGTGTCTTGCGGGGGTTCCGGGGGGCGCCGTTGCGGCGAGGGGTAGGGGGAAAGGGTGTCGGTGACATAACGCACAAAGTTACATTTTTTATTTGTTCGTTTATCGGTTCTTTGTGCCGCATGGAACTGCCGCTTTCTTGTAAGAAAGCGGCGCAAAGAACTTTTGCAGAGGTCGTCCCGGTGGGCCGACCACGTGTTTTCTCCGCCTTGTTTCGTTGGGCTGTGATTTTCCTGGTGGGCGCGCTTAAAGGTAGTTCGCCACATAATAGCGCGCCACACCGGAAAATCCAGCCCAACCCAAGGGCAGACACGGCCAGAGCATCCCGCAGGGATGCGCTCTGAAGTTTTTTTGGTTCTTTTTGTTCACAACCGACGCTGCCAGCGAGGGCAATGCAAACGTAGTTTGCCAATTGCCGAGCGGCGAGGAGGAAAACGAGCGGAGCGAAGTTAAAAAGAACAGTATCAGCCGGGGCAAATACGGATATTCGAACGAAATAAAAAGATTAATGTTTGACCGGTCGGTAGAACGTGTCTCGTTCCACCGGTTCGAATCCCGCTGCCCGCACCAAATTTTCCATTCGTTCCGTCGAGAGCCGCGGTCGTTGATCCTCCGCCCCCGCCATCGAATAGATTTTGGTCGTGTCGTCGATGGTGCCGTCGATGTCGTCCGCGCCGAACGAGAGCGCCAGCTCCGTCGCTCCGATTCCCAGCATCGGCCAGTAAGCCTTGATGTGCGGGATGTTGTCCAGGTAGAGCCGTGAGAGCGCCATCATCTTCATATCCTCCGGCAGCGAGACCTCGCCCACCGCCGACATGGAGTTGTGCAGGTTTCTGTATTTCAGCGGGATGAAAGCATCGAATCCATGAGTCCGATCCTGTAGCTCCCGCAGCCGGCGCAGGTGATCGATGCGGTGTTCATAGCTCTCGATGTGCCCGTAGAGAATCGTGCAATTGGTGGAGATGCCCAAGCCGTGCGCCGCTTCATGCGTGGCGAGCCACTCTTCCGCCGTCGGTTTTTCGGGGCAGATCCGTTCCCGAATTTCCGGTGCGAAGATCTCGGCTCCGCCGCCCGGAATCGCCTCCATGCCTGCCTCTTTGAGCCGTTGCAGTCCTTCGGCGAGCGTGAGCCCCGCTTTGGAGATGATGTAGTGCAGTTCCACCGCCGTGTAGGCCTTGACCGCTACGTGGGGCAGCTGCTTTTTCACCCGCCGGATCATCTCGCAGTAGTAGTCCAAATCGTGCTCCGGATGTACCCCGCCCACGATGTGCACCTCCGTAATCGGTTCTCCGCGCCGTTCGGCGGCCAGTCGTTCCACCGCGTCGAGATCGTGGTACCAGGCATCCGGTTCGCCCGCTCCGCGCCGATAGGAGCAAAAGCGGCAGCGGAATACGCAGATGTTGGTCGGTTCGATGTGGATATTCCGATTGTAATAGACCTCGTTGCCCGATACTTGCCGTTTGCGGGCCACGGCGAGGGTGCCCAACAAGGCGATGGGCGCTTGGCGCATCAGGGTGAGCGCTTCGTCGTCGGTGAGGCGGTGGCCTGTCGCCGGATTTTCCGGGTTCAGCAGCGCTGTGGCGATCTGTTCGACTTCGGGTGCGAGGTGCAGGTGGTGAAGCAGCGGAGTATTCATGGCACTAATCAAGGAGAGACGGAGTGGAGGGTTCCTACAAAAAAGCCTCCTTATCCCGCTCCGGAGGGGAAAAGAAGGCTCGACGGGCCTTGAAGATCAAAAAGCCCCCGTATCGAATGGAAGGTGTATAACCTATGCCTGACGGAATTCGTCCGAAACGGTCAGTTTCTTACGCCCCTTGGCCCGCCGTGCCGCCAGCACGCGCCGTCCGTTCGGAGTAGACATACGTTCACGGAAACCGTGTTTGTTGACGCGTTTCCGTTGCGAAGGTTGGAAAGTCCTTTTCATGATTATCTTCTATTTTCTTGATTTACAACGCGGTTTGCCGACACGAGGCCGGAATTGCAGGGCAAAGATACGCTTTTTCCCGGTTCCTGCAAACAGCCCTGTTGCCGAAGCGCCTATTTTTTAGGCAGGACGAGTACTTTCTTGGTCTGGAAAAAGTCGCCGTCGAACCAGGTGGAGACCGGAAGCTGTTCGGTTCGTCGTCCCGCGGCGGCGATCTCTTCGTCCAAATCGCCCCCTTTCAGATAGATAATGCCGTAGATCGTCCGTCCCCAGGTCCAGCCGACGAAGGTACGCAGGTCGGTCACGGCGCGGCTCACGACCCAGTCGAACCGGCTGCGGCCGCCGTCCAGCTGTTCGACGCGGCTGTGTTCGGCCCGTACGTTGTCGAGCCCCAGCGCCGTGGCGATCTCCTGTACGACGCGTATCTTTTTGCCGATGGAGTCGACGAGTGTGAACTGGACGTCGGGATAGAAAACGGCCAGCGGAATTCCCGGAAAGCCGCCGCCGCAGCCCACATCCAGAACGGTCTCGCCGGGTACGATCAGCCCGGTGCGGGCGATGGCGAGCGAGTGGAGGATATGGTGTTCCTCGATCTGGTCGATGTCTTTGCGCGAGACGACGTTGATCCGGGCGTTCCACTCGCGGTAGAGGTCGGGCATGGCGGCGAACTGTTCGCGCTGCCGCGGGGTGAGGTCGGGAAAGTAGCGGTCGATGAGTGACATGCGTGTGGGGTCAGAGCAGTTTCCGGTCGGTAATCAGTGTGCAGAGCTTTTCGCGGGCCCGGTGTATCCGGGTTTTGACGGTGCCGATCGGCAGGGCGAGCTGTTCGGCGATCTCTTCGTAGGAGTATTCGTGGACGAAGCGCAGTTCGATCATCGTGCGGTAGTGGGCCGGAAGTTCCTCCATCAGGGAGTCGAGCTGGCGGCTGTTCTGGTGCGAGATGATCCGCTCTTCGGGGTTCGGGGTGTCGCACGGCGGGTTGATGCGGCCGTGCCGCTCGCCGTCGGGCTCGTCGATCGAGAGGGTGTTGCCTGCCGACCGTCTCCGCCGGGCGTAGTCGATGCACAGGTTCCGGGCAATGGTGTAGATCCACTGTCCGAAGGTGTAGGCCGGATTGTATCGCGAGAGGTTGAAGTAGGCTTTTACGTAGCTCTCCTGCAAGATGTCTTCGGCGTCGCGTTCGTCGGTGCATTTGGCGAGCACGGCGGCCCGGAGCGTATGCCGGTAGCGTTCGAAGAGGGTTTCGTAACAGGTGGCGTCGCCGGCCAGCGTGCGTTCGATCAGCTCCTGGTCGCTCGGCAGCGGTAGGGTCATATCCATAAGCGCTGGCTGGGTCTGAGTCGGCGTCCGATCCAGTGGAACAGTTCGCCGACGGGTGCGCAAAAGTCGTGCGCGATGTAAGCCCACAGGATGCGCCGTTCGCCCACCCGCCGGGCAATCATCCGGACGGTGGCGAGCATCGCGAGCTCCCGCAGGGCGAAGAGGCCGACGCCTGCGATCCACAGCACCGGCGGCAGCAGCACGCCGAGGGCGATCGTCGCGGCGATCAGCAAGGCGCGGGTCAGCAGTTCGAAAAAGACGGTCGCCCTGACCCGCCCCGGGTAGAGGTCGAATCCGGCGCCGCGGTAGCGTTGTTCGGCCCGCCACCAGCGTATCCCGCCCCACTGGAACTGGCGCATGGTGGCTCCGGGGTTGAGCATGACGCTGGTGCGCCGTGCGCAGACGGGGGCGACTTTCTGGACGAAGAGGTCGTCTTCGCCGAGGGTCATCCGCAGGTGGGTGTAGCCTTTGTTGCCGAAAAAGAGGCGTTTGGTGTAGCCGATGTTGTTGTATATCCCGCGGTAGACGTGCCCGCGGATGGCTGCGTTGAGGTAGCGGATCGAGGTGGTGAGCCGCTGGCACCGCATGATTTTGTTGGCGATGCCCGGTCGGCGTTGGATGCCGGTGTAGCCGACGACCAACTGGCCGCCGTTGAATCCCCGCGCCATGATCGACAGCCACTTGTCCGACGAGGGTATCGAGTCGGCGTCGGTGAAGATGATGTTGTCGTACCGCGCGGCCTTGATGCCGACGGTGAGGGCCAGTTTCTTGCTGTGCCGGAAGACGGGGTCGGCCTTGATGGTGGTGAATCGCAGGTGGGGGTATTGGGCCTGCATCATGACGAGTTCGTCGGTGAGGTCGATTTCCGACCCGTCGTCCACGACGACGACTTCGTAGTTCGGGTGTTTCTGGGTGAGGAGTTTCGGCAGGTGTTCGGTCACGTACTCCGGGTCGTCGGCCACGACCACGACGACCGAAACGGGCGGTGTGCCGGCCCCTTCGGGTTCGCGCAGGCTGTGCCAGTGGGTGGCCACGCGGCCGTAGCGTAACCAGTAGACGAGCTGGACGATGGCGCAGAGAGCAAGCAGCAGTGTGAGGTAGATTTGATAGGGAGGATATTGGTCGATAAACTCTTTCATGCGCAGTCGGGAGAAAGATATATTATAGAGTATCCGCCGGAGCGGCTCCGCAAATATACGATAAAAAATCGGGGGAAAAGGTGTGTTTTACACCGACGAGTTCCGTTCGAGTTCCAGGAGCTGGATTTTGCGTTGAATCCCTGCGCTGTAGCCGGTGAGCGAGCCGTCGGAGCCGATGACGCGGTGGCAGGGAACAAGGATCGGCAACCGGTTTCGTCCGTTGGCGTTGGCCACGGCGCGCACAGCAGCGGGCCGCCCGATCATGGCGGCCTCTTCGGCGTAGGAGCAGGTGTGACCGTACGGAATCCGTAACAAGGCCGACCAGACCTGGAGTTGGAACGGGGTGCCGAGCAGGTGGAGGGGTACGTCGAATCGGGTGCGTCTCCCGGCGAAATACTCCGAAATCTCTTGTCGCAGCCGGTCGAGATGGGGATGGGGCTCATCCCGTATCTCGACTCCCTGCGGCAGGTGCTTGAATAGGTCGTTTACGCCGCGTTCGAGGTGTGCCCCTTCGGCGAATTCGAACAGGGCGATGCCCTGTTCGGAGGCGATGGCGATCATCGTGCCGAGCGGGGTGTCGACGGGCTGGCGGTAGAGCTTCGGTTCCGAGCGCATCGGGTGTCGAGCGGAGGGATCGAGACGGATTACAGCAGGAACGAAAGCCCGATATTGACCTGTTGTACGTTCGGCCCTTTGTCGCTCACGAAGATACTCTGCGGATAGTAGCGTGCCGATACGGCCACCCACCGGTAACCCACGTTGCACTCTACGCCGTAGTGGAAATTTCTCAGGTTCAGGCTCGAATGCTGTTTTTCGGTATGCTTGGCGCCCGTCTCGTCCAGGTATTTCACTTTGGTGTGTCCCTGGAGCCGGAGTCCGCCGACGACGCCGAAGTTGATGAAGCCCGGAGCCCGTTTCCCCGCTTTGCTGCGTCCGAACTGGAACTCGGCGAGCAGCGGCAGGTTGAGGTACATGGTGGTCAGTTTCGTTTTTTTGAAATCGACTCCCGGTCTGTCGTATCGGTAGTCCGGCACGATGTAGCCGTTTTCGTCCTGCGTCAGAGTGATGTCGCGGTCGAATCGGAAGTTGTTGATTTCGAATCCGAGCCCGGTGATGAGGCCGAAGTGGCGGTTGGAGACGATGGTCAGGTCGACGAGATTGACGTTCACGCCGATCGATTTCGGACTCTGGCGCAGGTATTCCGCTCCGTTCGGCAACTTCATGCTGCCGAGGTTCCGCACCAGGCCGTTGTAATAGATGCCGACGCCCGACCAGTGGCCGCCGTACCATTTCCACCGTTTGGGCACGCGTCCGGAGTATGGGCTCGATCCGGAAATCAGGTCGATGTTGGTCTGTGAAGGGGTCTGCGTTACAATCAATTTTTTTTGTGATCCGATGTTCCGCACGATGATCGTATCTGCTCCGCCGCCGACCCTTTCGGTGCTGTCGATCTCTTGTGCCGTTGCCGGCCGGAGCAGGAAGAGGGTGCCGAGGGCGAAGAGCAGGTGTAAGGGTTTTTGCATGGTTTTCATATCGTTAGGATAGATGGCTTCCGGAGAACCGGTAGGACAAATATACGATAATTCGGAAGAAATGGCAATCGCCGGTCGTGTTTTGCGCTTGTTCGGCCGGTGTGGCATTGTCGTTGGGGCCGAACGGCCCCGCCCCGGGCTACCGCCTCGACGAAGACGGCATACTGCGTGCCGTGGGCGACAACGGATTCTGCTGGTCACCCATGTCTTACTATTCGGGAGGCCGCTACCGGAGCCGGTATTTAGTTTTCCATACGCAAGGGATCAATCCAATCAATATGGGTGCCCGCGCCTACGGTTTTCAGTTACGTTGCCTCTCGGAATAAACGGAATGGCAGAACAGACGCTGACGGGATAACGACCGGTGCCGTGACGGGGCGTTTCGTGTGCGGGTTTTTGCTCTATTTTTTTGGTGTGTATCGGGTTTCCGTTGTATTTTTGTCCGGAAAGCACCGACTTTTTAGCCCCGGCATGCACCTATTCTATATACCCGATATAACGGACGGAGCCGACCTTTATACGCTGGCGGACGACGAGGCGCGCCATGCGACCGGCGTGTTGCGCCTGCGGGGCGGCGACCGGGTGCGGCTGACGGACGGATGCGGCGGGTGGTATGAGGCCGAGATCGTGGCGGGGGCGACGCCGAAAGCTTGTCGAGTGCGTATTTTGTCGCGCGAGGCGGAGCATGGTCGGCGGCCTTATCGGCTGCATGTGGCGATCGCGCCGACCAAAAACATCGACCGATACGAATGGTTTCTGGAGAAGGCTACCGAAATCGGGATCGATCGCATTACGCCGCTCGTGTGCGAGCATTCCGAACGGAAGACCGTTCGTCGGGATCGGGGCGAGAAGATCGTCCTTAGTGCAGTAAAACAGTCTCTTAAGGCTTACGTGCCGCGGTTGGACGAGGCGACGGCATTCCGGGATTTCGTCGCTGCGGCCGATACGTTGTATCGGAGTCGTTTTGTGGCCTATTGCGACGAGGGGACGCCGCTGGCGGAGCGGATCGCATTGTTTTCCGCTTTGCGCGACGCGGCGGTCGATGTCTCGGGCGCGGAATTTTGCGTGCTGATCGGGCCGGAAGGGGATTTCTCTCCGACGGAGATCGCGGCGGCGAGGGGTGTCGGCTTTCTCCCTGTCTCGTTGGGGGAGAGCCGCTTGCGGACGGAGACGGCGGGGGTGATGGCGGCAGCGATGGCGCAATTGGCGGCGGAAAACACCACGAGAAACGATTGATACGAAAAGGGATGCACTGCGGATCGGGAAAAAACAGTAAATTACGCTATTACGTCGGTTGTCTGTGGCGCGAGGCAGTGCCGGGCGTCTGGCTGCGGTGGCGGTTGAAGCGGGTGTTGGCGCGGGCTCGGCGACGGAAGGACTGGGACTATATCGAACGGCGGGTGAATTACTATTGTCGCTTGAACGCGCCGGTCGTTTTGCCGGGCGATTCACCGCGGCTGGGCGAGCATATGCGCAAGGGGATGAATTCGGTCTATTATTTTGATACGAAAGAGTTCACCCGGTGGTTCGATCCGGAACTGCGGTGGCGGGTTTGCCCGGGCGACGTGACCTATGTGCCGGAGTGGCCGGCGGTGGTGAAGAGCCGCCCGATTGCGGCGGAGGAGGAGAGGGCGGCGAACGCTTTTTCCGTTCTGCTCAATTTGGATAAAATCAGGCACTTTACCTTCCTCAAAGACCGGATGCCGTTCCGTAGAAAACTCGACCGGGCGATTTTTCGCGGCGACGTCAATCGGACGACCAAACCGCATCGGGCGCGGTTTATGGAGCGCTATTACGGGAGCGAAGTGTGCGATTGCGGCATTATTTCGTCGGCCGGAGATTGTCCGCAGGAGTGGATGAGGCCCAAAATCTCGCTGTGGGAGCATTTGAAATATAAATTCGTGATGACGCTGGAGGGGAACGACGTGGCCAGCAACCTGAAGTGGGTGATGTCTTCCAACTCGCTGGCGGTGATGCCTCGGCCGAAGTACGAGACTTGGTTTATGGAGGGAACGCTCGTGCCGGGGTACCACTATGTCGAGATTCGGGACGACTTTTCGGATTTGCCGGAGAAAATGGCCTATTATGCCGCCCATCCGGAGGAGGCGGAGCGGATAGCGGCCCATGCGCACGAGTATATCGCACAGTTCCGCAACAAACGGCGGGAGCGGATAATTTCGTTGTTGGTGTTGGAGAAATATTTCCGGATGACCGGACAACTGATCCCCGAAACGACCGAACGGTCGGCCGGGCGATAGAACAATCATACTGATTATGGATTGGACCAATATATTTACGATGCTGGTACTGGGCAGTTTGCTGCCTTTTGCCGTTCCCGGCGTGCGGTTCCAGGGGATCGTGGCGGCGGTGGTGATTGCCGTCGGCGCTGTGTTCGCGGCGGTGGCGGGAGTGACGGCCATTGTGTTGCCTGCCGGGGTGACGGTGCCGGCCGGCGATTTCGTGCTTCCCGAGATGGATGCCATCGGAGGGGTTTTTGCCTTGGCCGTGGCCATTAGCGGCGTGGCGTGCTCGGTGTACACCGTGGGATACCTGCCGGGGCATGCGACGGGGAAAAATCAGGTGCAGACGGGGTTGCATTTCGCAGCTTTAGTGGCGCTCTTCTACTCGATGCTCGGGGTGATCGGGGCGAAGGATACCTACGGCTTCTTGTTCTGGTGGGAGTTGATGACCCTCAGCTCGTTCGTGCTCGTGATGTTCGACGGGGAACGGAAAGAGGTTTTGCATGCGGCGGTGGGATATCTCGTTCTGATGCACATCGGCTTTTTCCTCTTGTTGGGCGGCTTCGTGGCGCCGCAGGGCGGAGAGGCGTTTTTTGCCGGACGGGGGATGACCGTACCGGCTTTTCTGCTCTTTCTGGTCGGCTTCGGACTCAAGGCGGGGATTTTCCCGCTGCACATGTGGTTGCCGGTGGCTCATCCGGCGGCTCCGTCGCACGTCTCGGCCATGATGTCCGGGGTGATGATCAAGATGGGGATCTACGGAATCGTGCGGTCGGCTTTGGCTTTGACGCCGGACGGAATCTTTGCCATGGGGCTGTTGGTTTTCGTGCTGGGGGCGGTGACGGCGGTCTTCGGGATCGCCCGGGCGGCGGTGCAGACCGATATCAAACGGCTGTTGGCCTATTCGTCGATCGAAAATATCGGGATAATCTGTCTCGGGATCGGGCTGGGGCTGTTGGGACGGTCGGTCGATAGCGACTTTCTGGCCTATGCGGGGTTCGGCGGAGCGTTGTTGCATGTGCTGGGGCACTCCAACTACAAGACGATGCTCTTCCTGGGGGCGGGATCGGTGGTAGCGGCGACACATAATCGGGATATGAACCGTTTGGGGGGATTGCTTCGGCGGATGCCGGTGACGGGCATTCTCTTTCTGGTGGCGACGATGGCTATCTGTACGGTGCCGGGGCTGGTGGGATTCGCGTCGGAATTCGTGCTTTTCGACGGCCTGTTCGGGGCGATTACCCGGGGCGAGATGGTCGCAGTTGCGGTGGCGGGGATTGTGGCTTTGGCGTTGGTGGGGGGCTTGACCCTGATGACCTTTACGAAGGCTTACGGGATTACCTTTCTCGGAAATCCGAGGGGATGTGCGGCGCGGGAGGCGCATGAGGTGGGGGCGGTGATGCTCTTGGCGCAGGTGCTGCCTTTGGCGGGGATTTTGGCCGGGCCGGTGCTCTATCCTTATATTGTGCTCGAAAATGCCGATGTGCTGTTCGGGGCGCGGTACTATGCCCAGTCGATGATCGACCGGATGTGGATCGTCGAGGGGGTGATGGCGGGGGTGGTGTTGCTGACCGTCGGGTTGGTTTTCTTGAAACAGTGGCTGAATCGGAGGGCGGGGGTCGCGAGCGTGCGGCGGTCGACGTGGGGGTGTGCTTTCACGGCGCCGGACAAGCGGATGCAGTACACCGCATCGTCGTATAACCGCGAGTTGCAGACCATGTGGGGCGATCGGCAGCGGGAGGCGACCTCGTCGGCCTTGCCGGAAGAGGAGATCTTTCCGGCAGAGCGTGCTTTCTCGACAGAGGATCGCGATACGACGGCCCGGGCGGTGACCCATTGGTTCGCGCATCTGTTGCGGCGGGGGACGGCGCGGCTGGCCCTCTTCCAGACGGGAAAGACGAACCACTATGTGCTTCATGCGCTGGTTTTGTTCGTGTTGATTCTGATATTGTCGCTCTGCGGGGCGTTGTAACGATTCGACGGTTATGTTTATCATTCCTTTATTTTTGATTCTGGTATCGGCGGTGTGCATCAAGGGGGTTATCAATAAGACCCGCGCACGGCTGGCGGGGCGCAAGGGGGTTCGCTTCTTTCAGCCGTTGCTGACCGTGGGTGTTTTGTTGCAGAAGGGCGAAATTTACAGCACGTCGGCGACCTGGCTTACGCGCACGGCTCCGGCGCTCTATCTGGCGACCACGCTGGGGGCGGTGTTGCTCTTGCCGTTGGGGATTTTTCCGGCGGCGGTGAGCTTTTACGGGGATTTTATTCTGTTCGCCTATTTGCTGGGGTTCGGGAAACTGGCTTTGGTGCTGGCGGCGTTGGAGAGCGGAAGCAGTTTCCAGGGGATGGGGTCGGCGCGCGAGGTGCTGTTTTCGATGTTGGTCGAGCCGTGTTTCTTCCTGCTGGTCGGGACGTTGGCGATGGTGACGGGCTACGGGTCGTTCAGTTCGATTTTCGCTACGTTCGATAATGTGTCGATGGATTGGCTGATGCTTTCGTTGGTGATGGGGTATGCTTTTTTGAATGTGGCGTTGGTGGAGAACGGCCGGTTGCCGGTGGACGATCCGCGGACGCATCTGGAGCTGACGATGGTGCACGAGGCGATGGTGTTGGATTTGTCGGGGGTGGATCTGGCGTTTATTCAGGTGGCGGGGTGGTTGAAACTCTCGATCTGGGGGGCGTTGCTGGTGAATGTGGTGGTTCCGGGCCAGGTGGAGGGATGGATGCTGGCGGGTTGGTTTTTGGTGGCGATGGCCGGTTACGGGGTTTTGGTCGGTGCGGTGGAGTCTTTGATGGCTCGCAATCGGATGACGAAGAATGCCACCTATTTGGCGACCGTATCGGCGATCGGTTTGTTGGGTTTCGGTGTGGCTTATGTACTGATGACCAGCGGGCTGAGTTAGGGAAGGGGTTTCTATTGTCTGCTGCGGATGCGCGGACGAAGAATGGGACGAGGATTTGGGCTGAGGCTGCCCATTGCCCACCGCGGGCACGCCCCGTTTATTCCGAGAGGCAACGCAACTGAAGACAGTAGCCCCGATCGGTTGTCGTATGCGGGCCGGTATTCGTCATATCGAAACGCATACGCATCCCGTAGATGCCGCTGACCCCAGCCGCCCAACTGTAACCATGGCTGCCGACGCTCTACAATGCTCCCTCGCCGCGGTCGCGGTAGCCCGGGGCGGCGCGACCAAAAATAGACGAACAATTAAATAACAACCCCTTATGTTGTTGCTATTCATTATTATATATGCCGTTTCGTTACTCTATGCCGCCGTCACCGAAAGGTTTCGGCACTATGCGTGGATCGTCGGCATGCAAGGGTGGTTGCTGATGGGGATCGCCCTGATGCAGCTCGGGCCCGGCGAAGGACTCGGAACCAAAATCTTCGTGATTGCCGAGACCGTCGCTTGCAAAGGGATACTCGTGCCGTATCTGCTCTTTCGGATCATCCGGCGCACCCGGATCAATCGCGTGAGCAGGAGAGCCATGTCCGCTTTCGGATCGTTGCTCCTCTCCGCCCTGGTGCTCGTCGTGAGCCTCTCGATCACCCGGTGGGTCGATGACTCGCAGCTCAACACCCTCTTTTTCGGCGTATCGCTCTTCGGACTCTTGACCGGGCTCGTGCTCGTCACCTCGCGGCAACGGATATTTTCACACCTCGTGGGGTTTCTGGTGATCGAAAACGCCGTATTCCTCTTCTCGCTCGCTGTGGGAACCGAATTGCCCATGCTGGTCAATGTCGGTATTCTGCTCGATATCCTGATGGGTGTCCTGATGCTCGGACTCTTCCTCTCCAAGATCGGCGAACGGCTGCCCAACCTCGACAACGAAAAACTCTCTTCCATCAAAGACTGATTCCTTAACGCTATATGCTGATTCATCTTTTTATTCTATCGTCGGTGCTCGCCCTGCTCGTGGGGGTGGCGCGTCAGCGGGCCTACGTGCAGTTCTTCGCCGGTCTCTTTTTCGCCGTGCAGGCTGCGTTCGCCGTTTGGGCCGTGCTGAACCGCGGGACGACGACAGCCTTCTACTTCACCTTCGATACGCTGGGGGTGACCTACTATGCCTTGATGGCGCTCGTCGGATGGCTTTGTTGCTGGCAGAGCAGCCGCTATCTCGACCAGGAGAACCTGCGGGAGTACAAGATCTACCTGATTTCGTTGATTGCGCTGAACGTGGCACTGACCGGCGTCTATTTCGCCAATAACATCACCGTGACTTGGATTTTCCTCGAAGCCACCACCCTCGCGGCGGCGGGGTTGACCTATCACCGGCGCACCTTGCGCAGCTTGGAGGCTACCTGGAAATACATCTTTATCAGCTCCGTAGGGATTGCGATCGCTTACCTCGGCGTGTTGCTGCTGAGCACCGTGGCCGCGGCGGCTGAGGGAGAGGCCGACCTGTCGTATGCCGGGCTGACGCAGGCCATTGCTTCGGGGGCCGGGAATGCGCTCTATATCCGGCTGGCCTTTCTGTTTATCGTGGTGGGCTATAGCTCGAAACTCGAAATATTTCCGTTTTGTACCGTCGGTGTGGATGCCAACCACAGCGCGCCGACGCCGACTTCGGCATTTCTCTCGTCGGCGTTGGTCGGCGGCGGATTCGTCGCGGTTTTCCGGGTCTGGAAGGCCATGCAGGGGGCACCGGAGGTGGCGGCTTGGTGTGGGCATGTACTATTGCTGTTGGGCGGTTTGTCGCTCCTGATGGCGGCGGTTTATTTGGGACGGACACGTAATTTGAAACGTTTGGCGGCCTATTCTACGGTCGAAAACAGCGGCCTGATGATGCTGGGATTGGGAATCGGGGGGATCGGTGTGTGGGCTGCAGTTCTTCATTCGCTGGCCCATACGTTGATCAAGGGTTCGTTTCTGATGCAGCTCAGCGTCGTGGGGAAGATGTTCGGCAACTACCGGGTGGCGCGGAATGGCGGCTATTTCCGGGTCGATCCGTTGGGGGGGCTGGTGCTGGTGTGCTGTCTGATCGCCTTGATCGCCGTGCCGCCGTCGGTGCTCTTCCGGACAGAGTACCTCATTCTGACCGGCTTGCTGGGAGAGGGATGGTGGTGGATTTTCATTCCGGTGGCGCTGCTCTTGGTGACAGTCATCTATTGGCTCTGTTCCAAACTGTTGCCGTTGTTGTTCCGGCCTGTCGATTTGTCGCGGGTGCGGATCGAGGGCCGGAATCCGTGGCTCTCGGCGGTGCTGTTGCTGATGGTGTTGGCCACCTTTGTGGCGGGAGTTTGGCAGGCGCCGGAGCTGGTCGGCCTGATCGATTCGATTGCATATTAATACGAGGATGGGAATGAATACATTGGACAGATGGGCGGTGTGTCGTCCGGCGACCTCGGGCGGCGTAGGGATTTTTTCCGAGGGGAAGATTCCGGAGTTGCCTTATGCGGCTTTTGCCGAAGATATGCGGCGGTTGTTGCTGGACGAGACCGGTTCGGCGGCAGAGGGGAGTCGGTGTGTGGCCTATTTCGCCGTGCCGCAGGGCGAAGCGGATGCAGGCGAGGGGATATCCGGGTTGACTTTTTATGCCCTGGTGGCGCGGGACGAGACGGGAGATATGCTGGCGGCGAAATACGTTCGGGATTACCACGACGAAGGCGAATTGGCGTCGTTGGCGGCGGAGATTCCGGCCTTGCACGTGTATGAACGGGATATCGCGGAGCGGTATGGCGTTCGTTTTGTCGGGACGCCGTGGGACAAACCGCTCCGCTATCCGTTCGACCGTTTCCGGCAGCGGGATCGGATCGATACCTATCCTTTCTATTCGATCGACGGGCACGAGCTGCACGAGGTGCATGTCGGGCCGGTGCATGCGGGGATTATCGAACCGGGCGCCTTCCGTTTTTTGTGCGACGGCGAGCGGATCGTCCACCTCGAAATCGCCTTGGGATACCAGCATCGGGGTGTCGAGGCGGGGATTACGGGGACTTCGCATCGGCTGCGGCAGATGTTGCTGGGCGAGACGATTGCCGGAGATACCGTGATCGGGCATGGGACTGCCTTGGCGGGTATTCTGGAGTCGGGAGCCGGAGGTGAGTGGGAGGGAAACGGATTGATCCGTTGCGAACGGGCCGTAGCGTTGGAGATGGAGCGGTTGGCGATCCACATCGGTGATACGGCCGCGTTGTGTATGGACTTGGGCTACCAGACGGGGCATGTGGCTTGCGAGGCGCTCCGGACGCTGGTCATCAATGCCATGCAGCAGTGGTGCGGGAATCGTTTCGGAAAGGGATTGGTGCGTCCGTTCGGGGCGAACCATCGTCTGACGCTGGAGCGGGCGAAGTACATCGAGGCGACTTTGGCCGAAGTGATGGAACGCTATCGGATGGTGGGGCGCGATCTGCTCTCTACGCCGTCGGTACTGTCGCGGTTGGAGGGGATTTGTACCGTGACGAGGCGGCAGGCGTTGCAGGTGGGAGCCGTGGGGCCGGCGGCCCGGATGGCGGGCGTGGCGCGGGATGCGCGGCGGGCTTTTGCTTTTTATCCGTTGGAGGGGTTCGAACCGGTGATGATCGATGCGGAGGCCGACGGGATGAACGGCGACCTGATGGCTCGCCTGAAGATGCGGTTGCGGGAGGCGGAGGTTTCGTACACCATGATCGGAGCCGGGTGCAAGGAGTTGGCGGGGCGGTGGTTCGAAGCTTATCCCGCGCCGGACTATGGGCAGCCGCTGGCTCCGGAGGCGTTGGTCGTCTCCGTGACGGAGGGGTGGCGGGGCGAAATATGCCATGTCGCTCTGACCGATCGCAAGGGAGAGTTGCGGGGGTATCGGATTTTCGATCCCTCGCTGCATAACTGGATGATGCTGGCCCTTTCGGTCCGGGGCGCTCAGATTTCGGACTTTCCGGTAAGTAATAAGAGCTTTAACCTTTCTTATTGCGGACACGATTTGTAGGGGCTTTCAGCGCGGTGTCCATATGCGGGCGGCGCGAGAGGCGCGCCCGGTTTCTAACCAAATAGAGCGGAACGAGATATGTTATTGACCAATTTTCGGGTGTTGTTACAGCATGGCACCCAATATATCAAGCACTTGGATCGAGTGACCCTGTGCGACGAGTTTCGGGGGCGACCCGTGCTGACCGGTGCCCGGCTGACGGCGGCTAAGCGGGCGCAGTTGTGCGCCTTGTGTCCGACGGGGGCGATTTCGTTCGATCCGAAAATGCGGCTCGATTTGGGGAAGTGTCTTTTTTGCGGCGAGTGCGCCGTGCAGTTTCCGGAACAGGTACGCTTCACCAACGACTACCGGTTGGCCGCTCCGACCCGCGAGGGCTTGGTTGTGACCGAGGGGGAAGAGCCCGAGTGGTTTTTTGATCAGGAGGCGGTGCGACCGGAAATCAAACGGTTGTTCGGCCGGTCGTTGCAGCTGCGCGAAGTCTGTGCCGGGGGCGATAACAGCTGCGAAATGGAGCTCGGGGCGGCCGGAAACGTCAATTTCGACATGGGACGCTACGGGATCGGTTTCACCGCTTCGCCGCGCCATGCCGACGGGATGGTGGTGACCGGGCCGGTGACTGCGAACATGGCGCGGGAGATCGAAATTACCTGGCAGGCGATTCCGGAGCCGAAACTTCTGATTGCAGTGGGAGCCGATGCGATTTCGGGCGGCCTGTTCGCCGGATCGCCGGCCGTGAACCGCGATTTTTTCGACCGGCATACGCCGGATCTCTATGTGCCGGGCAATCCGGCCCATCCGATGACCTTTATCACCGGGGTGCGGGCTCTGCTGGAGCCGCTTCCGGAGGTGGAAGAGGGTGGGGATGAGGAGACGGCTGCGGAACCGAAAAAGGCGAGATGGGCGGCGGTGGCTCGATGGTGGCGGAAAACGCCGCCGGCGACGGATGAGGAGGAGGTGATAGAAGAGGAGGGCGAGGAGATGGTTGCGGAGGAGGAGATCGAAGCGGTTCCGGCAGCGAGCGAAATCCCCGAACCTGAAGAGACCGTACTCCCAAAAAACAAAAAGCGGAAGACTATCGAATGACGAAAGTAGCGACCACCGGATTGTGGTCGCTATTTTTGAATTCGAGGTCGATCGTTTCGCACCCCACCGCTTCGATTCCCGGCCCGCACAAGGCGAAATCCACCACCGTTGTCGTCGTGCTTCCCGCTCGATAAGGCTCGTAGTCGTAGCGCACAGACGGGGTGCGGGAATCGTAAACGAACCTTAGGTCGGACGGAAAATCGGTCTGTTTGATCGGAAACGGGCGGAAATGAGCGTCTTCCAGCGCTGCCCGACTCGGCCGGTATCCCGGCGGACAGCTGTTCCAATCCCCCGCCGTTATGCTGTAGGGCTTATCCGACAGGTAGTTCCGCAGAAAAGCCAGCTCGCGGCTCCGCATATCTCCCGTGTCGTAAGCCGTGTTGTGGGTGTTGTTGACGAAGAGCGTGTCGAGCTGTCCGGTCGCCGTATCCCGCACCGGAATCGCAGCGCTCAACAGGCAGCGCTTGAGGTTGAAAAGCCGCATCGGAAAGGAAAAACCGCTCGGATAGCCGTATCGTACCACTCGCTCCGGTCGCCACCGGCTGAAAGTCGCCACGCCGCCTTTGACTCTGCCCATCGGATCGGTCAGCGGAATCGGCACGAAATCGGCGACGTAGTTCAATCCCATCCAGCTCTCATATCTCGGCAGCGCTCGCCGCAGCGAGTCGTATTCATTGATGCCGTAGCTCCGTCGCGAGTCGAGGTCTATCTCCTGCAAGAGGATGAAATCCACTCTTGCCGAGTCTGCCGTCCGTTGCAGGAACCGGAGAATCCGTTGCAGATTTTCGACGGTTCTGGCCTGCGACGTGCGCATCCGCTTTCCTCCGTCGTAAAAGAAATCCATGTCGTCGCCCAGTCCGGCATAGCCGATATTCCACGATACGATCCGCACCGTGTCGCCGCGCCGTAAAACAGGCTCGTCGTCCGCTATTGCAGTCGTGTCGAGCACCTCGACCGGAGCCGGTCGCCACTCTCGTATCCAGAAGAGGCCGAGCAAAAGAAGAAGCCCCGCGACCAGTGTCGAGAGGCTCCATAAAAGGATGTGTAACAGATGTTTCATCATAGAAACCGTAAGAGTGAACGGCTACCGTTCCACCTGAATGGTGTAGTTCGGACGGAAGTGCACCACCGGCCATGCCACGTTTCGGAATTTACCCGATCGTTCACTCTCTCCATCCGGTACCTGCTGCTGGAAGGTGTAGCCCACCTGTAACAAATTCGGACGATACGTCTCTTTTTGCAATCGAATCGGCATCTCTGTCCCGAAGCGTTTCAATGCGCCGCCGAAGTACCTGATGACGTCATAGCCCCGGAACGAATACGGACTGGGCAACTCGCCGAACTCTTTCAGGTATTCGGTGTAGAACGCTGCGACCGCCGGATCGCTCCGGTCGGCATGATACGAAGCGGGGTAGTGCACGTTGAGTTTGTAGAACAGGTCGAGGTTGATGTTCTGCACCCACTCCCAGCGCGGGGTGCCGATGACGGTAATCCGATAGTGGCTGTTGCTGACCAGCGAACTGAGGTGAGAGAGCACCCCTTCCAGCGCATCCGCCCGATTGACCGGCACGTAAACGATGTTGTGCCGTCCCCGTTCCAACGCTGCGGTCAGCAAAGCGTCCATATCCTGACTCCTCGCCCGTTCGCCGCTGAACGACAAGGTGGAGATCACCTCTCCGAGCCGCGATTCGATCAGCGAGAATGTAGCGGTATCCGGATGTTCGACGTGGTCGATCACCAGCAGATTGTCCCCCTCGCTCGCCGTCCCGGGCCGTCCGCCGAACTGTTCGAAAATGCGGTCGAAGGCATGGGTCTCGTCCGGCGAAACTTCGTAGACGTACGGATTGTCGTCTGCCCCCACCGCTCCCAACGGGCTGACGATGGCAATGCCGCGTTGGGCTCCATAGCTGGCCACGGTGTCGAATGCGATCGGATAGACCGGTCCGATGATCAGATCGGCGCGGTCCAAAGCTCCCGACCGGATTTGACGTTCGACGATCTCTTCCGCCGCCCCGGTGTTCAGGAACCGGAGATTGACCGAGATGCCGTCCTGTTTCAGCGCATTCAGCCCCATCAGAATCCCCCGGTAGTAGTCCGCGAACCGGTGGTTCGAACTCAAACCCTCCTGCAACGGCAACAGCACGACCGTTTCGATCGGTGCCTTTGCATCCCGGGCGTGCAGCAGACCGGTTCCGAATCCCGATACTGCGGTTTCGCCTGCGTTCTCCTCTTGCGACAGACCTCCCCGTTCAGGATTCCGCTTCCCTCTGCCATGGGTCGAAATGGTGTCGGAGCGTGTCGAGACGACTTGTTCCGTCGTCCGCGCAGGCACCGGTCGCGGAATCGTTCTCGGCGGCACGGTAGGCCTCGGATTTTCGATCTGCGGCTCCGGCAGTTGTTGCTGTTGCGGGTCGGTCGTAGCGGTGCCTTTCTTCCGTTGGATGCGTTGTTTGGCCTGCGGGATCAGTAAGGTCTGCTTGGCGCGCAAAGTGGTCTTCGTCAAACTGTTGGCGCGCATAATATCCTCTTCGCTCACCCCATAGGCTTCGGAAATGGCGAATAAGGTTTCGCCTTTTTTCACCTTGTGCAGGAGGTAGTTTTCGCCCCGCATCGTAATCCCCCGGGTGGAAACTTTGATAACCGTCTGGGCCCGGACGGCTTCCGACATCGGAGCCCCGCCCAGCATCAGGCAGATACAAAGGGTGAAAACGCGTTTGCTAATCATATCCGGTGTATGTGTCTCTTAAACAGATGATTCGTTCTACAACCTCCCGCTCGTGCAAGAGGAGAGAAAAGAGGCTAATGCGAGGTGTTCCGTTTCTTTCCTGCGGTGTCTTTCCCGAGCCGCAGTTGGGTGATGACCTGTTTGGTGTTCATCGGGAAGTCGCCGTTCATCATCCAACTGTAATAGGTCGGTTCCGCAGCGAACACTTCCGCCACCGGGCGCCCTTTGTGCTTGCCGAAGTTGAAAACCGGCACGTCTTTGTCGTTCAGCACGATCCGTCCCGCAAAATCCACGTTTCGAGTCGTTTGCGAAAAATCGGACAAAAATTCCACGTCGTTCTGCAAGGTGTCCGGATAACGGTCGAGCTGTGCCTTCAGCACGTTGTAGGTGGCTCGTATATCTGCTTCCGCGGAGTGCGCATTCTCGATCTCGGTTCCGCAGTAGAACCGGTGTGCGGCAGCCAGCGTCCGCTGTTCCATCTTGTGGAAGATGTTCTGCACGTCCACGAACCGTTTCCCGTCGAGGTCGATTTCGATGCCGGCCCGCATGAACTCTTCGACTAACATCGGGATGTCGAATTTGTTGGAGTTGTATCCCGCCAGGTCTCCTCCTTTGATGAATGCGGCCAGCGATTTGGCGATCTGCGGAAAGGTCGGACAGTCGCGCACATCTTCATCCGAGATGCCGTGTATGGCTGTAGTCTCCTCCGGAATGTGAACGCCCGGATTGATCCGTCTGGTCTTCACCTCTTCGTCTCCGTTGGGGTGCACTTTGATGAGCGAGATTTCGACGATGTGATCTCGTCCCGGATCGACGCCGGTGGATTCGATGTCGAAAAAGATCAGCGGACGTTTCAGCTTCAGTTCCATAGCGTTGTGGTCGTCCGAGCGAGGTTATGCGTTGATCATCATCGGCATGAGCAGCATGAGCAGCGACTCGCCTTCGGTGTCGTTTTCCGACGGGAAGAAGAGCCCTGGTCGGGTCGCGTCCGCCAGTTCGATCGATACTTCCGGCGAGTGGATGTTCCCCAGCAAATCGAGCAGGAACGATGACCGGAAGCCGATTTCGATGGGCGAGCCGTCGTAGTTGCAGCTGATGTTGTCTTCCGCTGCCGCGGCGTAGTCGATATCTTGTGCCGAAAGGTTGATGTTTCCTGCGGTCAAGTCCAGTTTAATCAACTGGTTGGCCTGGTTCGAGCAGACGGATACGCGTTTGATGGCGTTGAGCAGCTCCATCCGATCGACCAGCACTTTGTTCGGGTTGTTGTTGGGAATCACGGCGTTGTAGTTCGGGTAGTTCCCTTCGATCAACCGGCAGACGATTTTGTGTTTCGGCATCGTGAAGATCGCGTTCTTGGTGTCGAACGTAACGGTAATCATCTCTTCGGCATCCCGCGAGAGGAGGTTTTTGAGCAGATTGGCCGGTTTTTTCGGCAGGATGAACGAGGCTTCCTTATCAGAGGTCACGTTGGCGTTCTTGAACAGAGCCAGCCGGTGCGCATCGGTAGCCACGAACGATATCTCCTTCAGTGACAAGGCGATGTCGACGCCGTTCATCACCGGTCTCAGCTCGTCGTCTGCGGTGGCGAACAGGGTCTGGTTGAGGCCGTCTCCGAGCGCCGGTGCCGGAATATAGAAGATGGTCGCAGCGCTCTCCTCGACTGCCGGCAGTTCCGGATAGCCGAGTCCGGTGATTCCCGGAATGCTGAGTTTTCCGGTTTTCCAGTTGATGGTCACTTCCCAGCTCTCTTTGTCTACGGTGATGGTCAGCGGTTGTTCCGAAAACTCTTTGATCGAGTCGGTGATCCGCCGCGCCGGAATCGCCACTACGCCGTCACCGTTCTGGTTGTCCACTTCCAAGGTGGAGATCAGGGTGGTTTCCAAGTCCGATGCGGTGATTTTCAGCTGATTGCCGGCCAGTTCGAACAGGAAGTAGTCGAGGATCGGCAAGGTGTTTTTGTTGCTGATGACTTTTCCGATGGATTGGAGGTTGTTCGACAGCAAGGTGCTGGATATGATGAATTTCATAAGAAAAGTGTTTTTCCGTTTGGTGAATATCTGACAAAGATAGCGATTTTTGGTTTTTGCTGTATGGGGTGGGGCGGGTTTTCTCTGTCGGGTCGGACAGCCGTCGGGGAGTGTCTTTGGAGCGGTTTGGGTAGAGGTTGCCATTAAATCACCCGAAGGGTGCGCCCGCCCGGCGGACGCGTTCACGCCACGGCGGGCGGCTTTTATTACTTAAAAGTAATCGCGTAAGGCGCGCGAAAACGTGGCGGAGCGAAAGCGGAGCCGCAGTGGGACCGCAGTGGGGCGCACACGGGACAGTGCTTTGAGGGAGAGCGAGTAGAGCGATTCGCAGAATCGCCGTCCTCGGCGAGAGCGACGCCATAGCGGCGCGTGGGGGGCGCGCCGAGGACGAACTTCCGAGAATAGGGCGATGAATGAGCCGAGCTCCTGCGACCTTTAGGTCGCCGGCCTCGTCGTCCAAGCCCCGTAGCGGCTTCGGGGGGATGGGCGACAGGCCGAACATGACAGCCGGGCGGTGACTGGGGGATAGCTTTTGTGGGCCGGACGCCCGGGAGTGACCGCAGTGAGCCTGCGAACGTTGCGAGCCTCCCGAGGGGGAGGCGTCCGGCCCGCGCGGTTCTTCGAACCGCAGGTTTTCGGCCCCCATCCGTTTATTCCGAGAGGCAACGCAACTGAAGACCGTGGCCGTGGTCGCCCACGTCACAGGAATTGAGGAACTGTGTGCTGAAGTGTAAGAACACGCCTACACTCCTGTTGCAAGTGGATGACCAACTGTATCCATGGTTGCCGAACCCCCACAATATACCCGTATCTGAAGCGCGGAAGCCCGGGGCGGCACGTGATGGGCACAATACAGGCAAATGACGTTACAGCGTCAGCTTTTCGAGCGCCGTTTCGATCATTCGCTGCACGAACGGCGCGTAGTCCGGACGACTGTCGCCCGCCGCCCGCTGGACGATCACCGTGCAGAGAGTCAATGCCCGGTGTCCCAACAGTGCCGCCAGCCCCGCGATGGCCGAACTCTCCATCTCGAAGTTCGTTACTCGCAGCCCCTCGTGCTCGAACCGCCGAATCGTCTCTATGTAGTCCGCCCGCATCAGCGGCAATCGGACGACCCGTCCCTGCGGCCCGAAAAAGCCCGGCGCCGAGAGTGTTAGCCCCCGGATGGCGACATCGCTGAACCGTTCGACCAGCTCCGGATCGTTCGGGACGAAATAAGGCGTTGCCCAACGCTCCTCCCAGCGAGTCTGGCGCACGAACGCCTCTTCGAGCTCCCGGTCGCAGACCCGCGCCCGGTCGGCGTAGAAGTTGAGCAGGCCGTCCAGACCGCCCGATACCGTGGCCATAATCATCGCCCCGAACGGAATATCCTCCTGCAACGCCCCGCTCGTGCCTAACCGGACGATCCGCAACGAGCGACGCTCGGGGAGCGGTTTCACGCGCCGCGTTTCGAAATCCACGTTAGCCAGCGCGTCCAACTCGGTCATGACGATATCGATGTTGTCGCACCCGATTCCCGTCGAAAGCACCGTGAGCCGCACCCCGTTCAATGTGCCGGTATGGGAGCGGAATTCGCGGCTGGCCGTGCTGCTTTCGATGCGGTCGAAATGGCTGGCGATCAGTGTGCTGCGATCCGGGTCGCCGACCAGGATGACCGTGTCGGCCAGCTGTTCCGGACGCAGGTGGAGGTGGAATACGGAACCGTCGGAGTTGATGATTAACTCCGACGGGGAAATAAAGGTGCTCATAGACGAAAGCGTTATTTGATCTGTCGAACCGAACCGCCCGACGAGGTGTGTATCTGCACCGCAGAGTGGAGCAAATCGCCGGCTGCCCGGTATCGGATCGAGCCGCCCGACGAGGCGGAGGCCTCCAGACTCCGGCTGACCCGGCATCGGAGCGAAGCTCCCGACGAGGCCGAAACTTTGGCGTCCGCAGCGTCGAGGTTTTCCAGTTCGGCCGAAGCGCCGGAGTATACTTGGGCCTTCAGCCGCTCGGTCGTGCCGTCGATCGCAGCTTTCGCGCCGGAGTGTACCTCGATTTCGATCTCTTGCGTCGTCATGCGGCTCCGGAGGATATCTGCCCCGGAGTGCACATCGATCTCGACCTCTCTGGCCGCCAGGTCGATCCCCTCGATTCGCGCGCCCGAGTGTATATCGATGTCGCATTCGCCGGGGGCGGTAAAGTTCCCGCTGCCGGTTACCGTCGAACCGCTGTGTGCTTTGAGTTTTTCGAGTGTCGAGACGGTCACTTCGGCTTTTCGGGTCAGGTTTTTACGTTGCAGGTCGTGGGGGATGTCGTTGAAACCGAGGTGGAGTATTCCCTCTCGCACTTCGACGCGCAGATAGGGCTGGAGGCGGCTGTCGACAACGATGGTCGCCCCGCTTATCGCCCCCGGCCGGAGGGAGACCGCAAATCCCTGTCGGGTTTCGATCCCGCGCAGATGGCCGGTTTGGATCACCTTAGGCGCCGTGTCCGTGGTCTGGGCCGAGACCGGCAGGCTGCCGGCCAGTATGGCGCCGAGGGAAAAAAGAAGCTGTTTTAACATGATTTTTATTTAAGTTTATTCGACATAGTTCAGGTGTACTTTGGCCATGGCCGACGTCCGGGTGTGCATTCGGATGGCCTGGTCGGCGAGTACCCGTATGGAACTGGAGCCCGAAGCCGCGGCGTCGATTCCTTTGGTGACCCGGCAGACCATTTGGCTCATGCCGGAAGCTGTGCAATCGGCTTCGGTCGAGCTCAGGTCGCCGAATTCGAGGCGTGCCTTTCCGGAGGTCGTTGCCTCTAACCGGTCGGTTCTTCCGTGGGCGGTAACGGAGGCCATGCCGGAAGCGTCGATATCCATCGAACCGGTTTCCTGTAAGGTCAGGTCGATTTTGCTCTGCCCCGAGGCATCGATTTTCGTGTCGCCGCTCTGGGCGTCGTGTGTCAGCCGGAGCCGGCCCATTCCCGAAGCGTCGATTTTCATTCCGGCGACCTCATTCCGGAGTGTCGCGTCGATATGTCCCATCCCGGAAACGTCGATTTCGGGCGTCTCTTTTCCGGTCACGGCAATGGTAATCGGGGAGATATGCCCCATTCCGGAGGCCTCGATTTGCGAAGCGGTTCCGCTGAAGGTGTCGTCCGTGTGCACCGAAGCTTTCCCCGAAACGGAGAGTCGGTCGATCCGGGCGAGGGTGACTTCGGCTGTGGCGGGACACGACCATTTTTCGGTGTTTTGGAGCTCTTTGGGCAGCTCTTCGAAGCCGAGCCGCAGCATGCCGCCGCTGACTTCCGCTTTCAGGTAGGGTTCGAGTCGCTCGTCGAGGGTGATCCGCACGCCGTTCCGGTCGGTGTCGTCGCTTTGGTGCAGGGTCACTTTGAAGCAGTGTCCGGCTTGCAGTCCGGTCAGCCGGACGCCCTGACTCGGGGTTACCGTTTTTTCGCCGGCCAGTGCGGCGGTCATCGAAAAGAGCAGGGTGCCCAGCAGGACAAAAGGTTTGGTTGTCATGGTTCGTTAAAAAAACTAAATAGACGTTGTGTGTGGTCTGTGGCGGTCGGTCTCTCAAATATAGCTATTCGGCGACAGATCGGCAAATTTTTCGGCAGTTCCTTAGGCGGCGATGCAGATGCCCACCAGAATCAGGAATAACAGGTGTTTCATAATCGGTTGCGTTTCTTTGTTGTTTGTCCCGTTCTTATGCCATCGGCGTGCCAAAGTGTTTAATGTCTTGATAGTCAGTTTGATGATTTTTCTTAGCTTGCTTCTGAGTGTCTAAAAATTAGACAGATGTCGTCTAATTTTTGGACATTCGGCCCGATCCCGAAAAATTCCCTAATTTTGTATCTTTAATTGTCTGTCTGTTCTTTGGCTATGAGCTGGAACTGCCGCTTTTTGAAAAAAGCGGCACCAAAAACTTTTATGCTAGCTACGCTACTCCTCAGGCTCCGCAGTCCTCATGTTTCGCGAGTCTGTCGGGCTGGGTTTTCTCGGCGAGCGCGCTAAATAACGGGAAAATAACCCAAGCGCGCTGCGCCGGAAAACCACAGCCCAACGAATCAACCGAGAATTGGGCCGCCGGCAGCTTGAGGATGCGCAAGCATCCGTCTAAAGTTTTTTTGGTTCTTTTTGTTCACAACCGACGCTGCCAGCGAGCGCAATGCAAACATGGTTTGCAAATTGCCGAGCGGCGAGGAGGAAAACGAGCGGAGCGAAGTTAAAAAGGACAGTACCAGCTGGGGCAAAGAACTGAATAAACGATTAGAGATTTTAAGAATTATGAAGAATATCCGCAACTTCTGTATCATCGCGCACATCGACCACGGCAAATCGACCCTGGCCGACCGGCTGCTGGAGGTGACCAAAACCGTCAGCGAACGGGAATTGCAGGCCCAGGTGCTCGACGATATGGATCTGGAGAAAGAGAAAGGGATCACCATCAAGAGCCACGCCATTCAGATGGAGTACGTGCAGGGAGGCGAGAAGTATATCCTGAACCTGATCGACACCCCGGGGCACGTCGACTTCTCGTACGAGGTATCGCGGGCCATCGCGTCATGCGAGGGGGCCTTGCTGGTGGTCGATGCCACGCAGGGGATTCAGGCCCAGACCATTTCGAACCTCTATCTGGCGCTCGGGAACGATCTCGAAATCATTCCGGTGCTCAATAAAATCGACATGGCTTCCGCGATGGTCGAAGAGGTGAAAGATCAGATCGTCGATATGCTCGGCTGTCGGCGCGAGGAGATTCTGGCTGCTTCGGGGAAGACGGGTGAAGGGGTCGAAGAGATTCTCCGGGCCATCGTCGAACGGGTGCCCGCGCCCAAGGGGGATGACAGTGCGCCGTTGCAGGCACTGATTTTCGATTCCGTATTCAATCCGTTTCGCGGGATTATCGCCTATTACCGGGTGATGAACGGGGTGATCCGGAAGGGCGAGCGGGTGAAATTTTTCAATGCCGGCAGCGAGTACGACGCCGACGAGATCGGGGTGCTGAAGCTCAAGATGTCGCCGCGGGACGAGATTCGGACAGGCGACGTGGGGTATATCATCTCGGGGATCAAAAATTCGGTGGACGTGAAGGTGGGGGACACGATCACGTCGGTGGCCGAGCCGTGTCGTGAGGCGATCGCCGGGTTCGAGGATGTGAAACCGATGGTCTTTGCGGGGATTTATCCGGTCGAGACGGATCAGTACGAGGATTTGCGGGCCTCTCTCGAAAAATTGCAGCTCAACGACGCGTCGCTGACCTACGAACCCGAGTCGTCGCTGGCGTTGGGATTCGGGTTCCGGTGCGGCTTTCTTGGGCTGCTCCACATGGAGATCATTCAGGAACGTTTGTTCCGCGAGTTCAACATGGATGTCATTACGACGGTGCCTAACGTCTCGTACAAGGTCTTCACGACCAAGGGCGAGGAACTGATGGTGCACAATCCGTCGGGGCTGCCGGTGCCGAACATGATCGACCACATCGAGGAGCCGTATATTCTGGCTCAGGTGATTACCAAGACGGAGTATCTGGGGGCGATTATGAAGCTCTGCATCGAGAAACGGGGGGTGTTGCTGAACCAGAATTTCATTACGACGGACCGGGTGGAGGTCAATTTCGACATGCCGCTGGCGGAGATCGTCTTCGATTTCTATGACAAACTGAAGAGTGTTTCGCGGGGGTATGCTTCGTTCGACTACCACATGACGGATTACAAACCCTCTCGGTTGTCGAAGTTGGATATTTTGCTGAACGGCGAGCAGGTGGATGCGCTGTCGTCGCTGATTTATGTGGATCACGCCTATGATTTCGGGCGGAAGATGTGCGAGAAGCTCAAGGAACTGATTCCGCGTCAGCAGTTCGATATCGCGATTCAGGCGGCGATCGGGGCGAAGATCATTGCGCGCGAGACGGTCAAGGCGGTGCGGAAGGATGTGACGGCGAAGTGTTACGGGGGTGACATTTCGCGGAAGCGGAAGCTACTCGAAAAGCAGAAGGCGGGGAAGAAACGGATGCGTCAGGTGGGGCGTGTGGAGGTGCCTCAGGAGGCTTTCCTTGCGGTGCTTAGGATGGACTGACGGCGGGATTGTCGGGTGTGCGTTGAGGCTGCCCCTTGCCCGCCGCCAGCGCGCGGACAGAGAACGGGAGTAGAGGCTGCCACAGCGAAACGTAGTTTCGCCCGTCCACGGGACGTGGGGCCCGCGCGGACAAAGGGTTGGGCCGTCGGCAGCTTTAGGATGCGTTAGCATCCGTCGAAAGTCTTTTTGGTTCTTTTTCTTCAGAAAAAGAACAGTACCAGCCGGAGCAATGACCAGATCGCGCGCCACGCCTAAAGAGGGAAATCGTCAAAATGTGCTTGCACGTTTTGACAAGATTTCCCCGGGCGCGCGAAAGAACTCGACCCTGTACGAAAAAACCGTCGCCCGCCCGCTTAAAGAGGGATTTCACTCGTTTTGCGGTGAGCAAAATCGAGATGAAATCCCAGCGGGCGACGACAAGCGCGGCGGAGCGATAGCGGAGCCGCAGTGAGGCTGACACGGGGCGGAGAACTGGGCTGTGCTTTGGGCTGTGCTCGTTCTTCGGGCGGGAAAACCGGCTACGGTTTTCCCGCCGCGCTGGGCCGAGTTTGGGGCTTGGCTGGGGCGGTGAGTTGGGCTGTGCTTGTGATCGTGCTTTAGTCTTTACTTTGGGCCGCGAGCGAGTAGCTCAGTCCCCGTGACAACGGTCGGCCCGCAGCCCCCGGATGCGGAGGGCCGAAATACTCCGCTCGCGCTCCGTCTTCGTTCTCCGCTGGCTGCGGCCGAAAACAAATTGGCCGAGCTCTTGCGCCCCTTTAGGGTCGCGCGGGCCGAAGCCATACCCGGCGTAGGGCCGCCACTTCGCGATGCTCGTTTGGCTCCCGCAGGCTTCGGCCTGCCAAAGTCAAGCCACAGATAGAGTAGATCCGGCTAGCTTTTTCGTGCCGAGCGGCACCCCGTTTATTCCGAGAGGCAACGCAGCTGAAAACCGAAAGCGCGGCGGCTCACGTAGCTGGTGTTGAGGAGCTGTGAATGAAAATGCAGAATCCAGCTACCGATACTGTTGGTGGACAACGACCATTGATAACAGAAATTGCCCGTGTGATAGAACGTTCCGTCACCGTGGCTGCGGAAGCCCGGGGCGGGCTGCTCGTCCCCGTTTATTCCGAGAGGCAACGCAACTGAAAACTGTGAGCGCGGTAATCTTCATGAGTCGTTTCGGCAGCCTGAAACTGAAAGCGCATAGCCAAACTGCGTTCGTAGATTCCCTCCCATAGGAAAGAACTGGAAGACCAACTGAATCCGTAGAGGCCGATTTGATCCATTGTTCCGTCTCCGCTTCCTTTGCGGAAGCCCGGGGCGGGGCGTCCATGACTCCTCGAATTTCCTGTAAAAACAGTCGCAAAATCAGTCGATCGGCAGGCTATTCCACCATACGGGCCTGTAGGCGAATCTCCTGTGCCGGACGCCCCGGATCGTTCGTGACGATCGTGATTCCAGCCGAAATCCTTCCCTGTTTGTCAGTCGTGTCCCATTTGACGGTCAGCGTGGCCGTATCGTCTCGCGCAATGACCGTCTTGTCCGCCGTCACGCGAAGTCGATTGTCGGTTGTCCCGATGTGTCGAATAATAAGGTCTTTACGACCCGTGTTGGTGATCTGGAACTCGCGTGTCAGCGTCTTTCCCTGCGGCTGGTCGCTGAAGTGGTAGAACGAAGAAGAGTACTCCGCCTGCGGAGCGATCTGGAGCGTAGTCCGCGAGAGCGCCCCGAAGTCCTCCGTGAAAATGACCGTCCATTCGACCGGGTCGAGCAGCGGTCGGTGATCTGCCGACAGCTCGAAACTTCCCTGTTGCCTCCCCCAGACCTCTTCCGGAGCGCGGAACGTCAACTCGATTTCGCTTCGTTCTCCCGGTGCGAGTTGCGATTTCTTGGGCCGCACCGTCACGTATGCCGGCAACGAACGACCGCTCGTTTCGATTCGGATCGTTTTTTTACCCGCGTTGGCGATTCCGACGCTTCGGACAACCGTCTTCCCGTGAGGTAGCATGCCCAAAGTCAGGTTCCGGTCGGCGATCCGCAATCCTTCACCCAGATAGTACGGGTAGTCGTCCTGCAACGTCCTCGGTTTGGGGATGACATTCCCGGTGATCGTCAGCCGCACGGTGCGGCGCGGGTCGTTGCAGAGGATATGGATCACCTTTTCGAAGCGTCCCGGCCGGTTCGTCGGGTCGAACGTGATTTTCATCTCCGCCGTCCGTCCCGGCAGCAGCGGAGCCTTGTCGAATTGCGGGGTGGTACAACCGCACGACACCCCGACACTGTTGATAACCAGCGGTAAATCTCCTTCGTTCGTGAACCGGAACGTATGGCTGACATCACCGTCCGTCTCTCGAATCTCTCCGAAATCGTAGGTGTAATGGTCGAAAACGATTCGTGCCGTTTTTGTCTCTTCGGTTCTGCCGATCCCCGTGCCGAGGAGAAGCAGGCCGAAACAGGTAAGTATACGTTTCAGGATCATTTTGTTTTTCATGTGTTTATCTCATATGTTTTTGCGCCCGCAGCCCGTTTATTCCGAGAGGCAACGCAACTGAAAACCATAGCCGTGACTGACTGCGTAGTCCGGCATGAGGAACTGCACCCGAAACTCCAAAAGCATGCTGTTGATCCCGCTTGTGGCAGTAGTCCAACTGTAGCCCTGGTTGCCGACGCCGCCCGTAAGGCCCGAGTGTGCATTGCGGTAGCCCGGGGCGTTTTACGAGTCCGCCCGGGGCCTGTCAAGCGTCGATCACCCCCGAACCCACCAATTCCCCGTTCGGTGCATACCACGCCGCGAACTGCCCCGCCGTTACCCCCCGTTGCGGTTCGGCGAAGTCGACGATCCCCCACCCGTCGTCATCGACCCGAAGAGTCGCCCGTTGCAGCGGCTGCCGGTAACGAATCCGCACCAGATACTCGCGCGGCGCGGTATCTCCGGCCGTCGGCGCCAAGTCCGGCCGCACCCAGTGCATCTCCTCCGGACGAATCCGCAGCCCCCTCCGGTAGAGTCCCGGATGTCTCTCGCCCATGCCGACGTAGACGATATTGGCGTCCACATCCGTCGCGATGACAAAAAGCGGTTCCGGTTTCCCCCCCACCTTCAACCTCTTGCGTTGTCCGATCGTGTAGAAATGGGCCCCGTTATGCTCGCCCACTTGGGTTCCGTCGTTTTCGTGATAGGCATAAGGGGCATACGGGTCGTGTCCCGCCTCCGCGTATCCTGCCCAATCCGCCGGAATTTCGACGATAGCTCCGCCCGGCCGTGCCGCTAATTTCTGTTGCAGAAAGACCGGCAAGTCGACCTTCCCGACAAAACAAATCCCCTGAGAATCTTTGCGTTCCGCCGTGGCCAGCCCCTGCTCCGCCGCAATGCGCCGCACTTCGGGCTTTTCTAAGTCTCCGATGGGAAACAGTGCCTTCGCGAGTTGCTCCTGATTGAGCTGGCAGAGGAAATAACTCTGGTCTTTGTTGTGGTCGTCGCCCGCAATCAGGCGGTGATACGTCTGCCCGTCCGCCGGGCTGACCACCGTGTCCGTCTTGCAGTAGTGCCCCGTGGCCACATAATCGGCCCCCAGCTCCAGAGCCGCCTTCAGAAAGGCGTCGAATTTGATCTCGCGGTTGCACAGCACGTCCGGGTTCGGCGTCCGCCCCCGTCCGTACTCGGCGAACATATAGTCCACCACTCGTTGGCGATACTGCTCGCTGAGGTCGATGAAGTGGAATTCGATGTCGAGTTTCTTGGCCACCAGTTCGGCGAAAACGCGGTCGTCGTACCACGGACAGTCGCCGGCCAGCGTGCCGGTGGTGTCGTGCCAGTTGCGCATGAACATCCCCACGACCTCGTAGCCCTGCTCCTTGAGCACCCACGCCGCGACGCTCGAATCGACCCCTCCCGACAGCCCCACCACCACACGTTGCTTATGTTTCGGTCTGTTGTTTTCCATAGCGTTTCGAATCATTCCGGTTCGGAACAACCCCAAAGATAACGTTTTTCGGCGGGAATTTCGTTTCGGACGATCGGCGAAACCGACTCCGATTTTTTTCGGGCGAGCCCCGAAAAATATTACCTTTGTTTACCAGAAAGAATCACTCGTCAAAGCATCGCGTTATGCCGAAAATTTCGCAGACCGGCCTCCACGTGCCGGCCTCTCCCATCCGAAAACTCGTCCCGTATGCCGAGCAGGCCAAACGGCGCGGGGTGCATGTCTATCACCTGAATATCGGTCAGCCGGACATCCCGACACCGGACGAGGCGTTGGCGGCGATTCGGGAGATCGATGTCCGGACGATCGCCTATACCCATTCGGCCGGAATCGGCAGCTATCGGGAGGCCTTGGCGCGGTTCTATACGGAGCGCGGTTTGCCGCTCACGGGGGAGCAGATCATCGTCACCACGGGAGGGTCGGAGGCGATTCTGATGGCGATGATGGCGACGTGCAACCGCGGGGATCAGATCATCGTGCCGGAACCGTACTATGCCAATTACAACGGTTTCGCTATGGAGGCGGGGGTGGAGATCGTGCCGGTGCGCTCTTTTATCGAGGATGATTTCGCTCTGCCGCCGATCGAGGAGTTCGAAAAACGGATCACGCCGAAAACGCGCGGGATATTGATCTGCAATCCGAACAATCCGACGGGGTACCTCTATAGCGAGGAGGAGATTTTGCAGTTGCGGGAGATCGTCTTGCGGCACGACCTGTTTCTGTTGGCGGACGAGGTCTACAGCGATTTCTGTTACAACGGAGCGCGGCATCATTCGGTGCTGGCTTTGGAGGGGCTGGACGAGCATGTGATTATGATGGACTCGATCTCGAAGCGGTTCAGCATGTGCGGTGCGCGGATCGGGGCGTTGGCGAGCCGAAATCCGGCGGTGATCGACGCGGCGTTGCGGATGGGCCAGGCGCGGCTGTGCGCGCCGTATGTGGGCCAGGTGGCGGCCGAGGCGGCGTTGAGGGCGCCGAAGAGCTACTTTACCACGGTGCATGACGAGTACGAGGCACGGCGGAATTTCATGGTCGGGGCGCTGAATCGGATGGAGGGGGTGCGTTGTCCGATGCCTCGGGGGGCGTTCTACGCGATTGCGGAGCTGCCGGTGGACGATGCGGATCGGTTCGCGCAGTGGCTGTTGGAGAATTTCGAGCTGGAGGGGCGGACGGTGATGGTGGCTCCGGCATCGGGCTTCTATTCCGACCCGGCGGCGGGGCGTAGGCAGGTGCGGTTGGCGTATGTCCTGAATATCGACGAGTTGAGGGGGGCTATGGAGGTGCTGGAACGGGCTTTGAAGGTCTATCCGGGCCGTTGCTGATCGCATGTCGATGATCTTGCATTCTTTATTCATTGCCCTGTATAGAACTGTTCTCTTTGTGAACAACCGACGCTGCCAGCGAATCCAGAGGCCGTTTACGGACTATGGTAAGGGGCGAGGAGGAAGGCGAAGCCAAACTTTAGAGCGCATCCCTGCGGGATGCTCTGGCCGTGTCTGCCCGATTGGGTTGGGCTGGATTTTCGGCGGGCGCGCTAATAATGGGCAAGAACCCCACGCGCGCCGCGCCTGAAAATCCCAGCCCAACGAACAAGGCGGAGATAACCCGTGGTCGTCCCATGGGGACGACCTCTGCAAAAGTTCTTTGGGTACCTTTCTTGAAGGAAAGGTACGGTTCCGTCCGGCACAAAGAGATAGAATACAAAAATCGATGATGCAATATCCGACGATCGGACGATACGTCGAGACCCTTTCGAATCCCGATGGGCTATTTCGCAGCCTGTCGGGACTTTCTGTATCCCATCCCGTCGAATTCTCGGCCGGAGCCTACGGCGCAGTTTTCCGTGTCGAAGTAGACCGGCGGCCCCACGCCTTGAAATGCTTTACGCGCCACCAGCCCGGTCGGGCAGACGCCTATCGGCGTATTGTGCGGGCCCTGAACCAGGCCCGGCTTGGAGGCGGAGCAGGCGAGCGGCATCTCGTTTCGGTCGAGTGGTTGGACGACGAGATGATCGTTTTCGACGACGACGATCGGGCAGCCCGTTTTCCCGCCCTGCTGATGGAGTGGGCCGACGGAGAGACCCTGACGAAACGGATGGCCGCAGCCGTTGCCGCAGCCGATACGGAAGAGTTGAAACGGTTGTCCGAAGCTTTCGACCGGCTGGCCTTGTGGCTCTTGTCGCAACCCTTCGCCCACGGCGACCTGAAACCCGACAACCTGATCGTCCGTCCCGACGGCGAATTGACCCTGATCGATTACGACGGTCTCTATCTGCCCGAGATGGCCGGCGAGCGGGCACGGGAGAACGGAACCGAAGGGTTTAGGCTGCCGGATCGCGGCGGCAGCGTGTTCGACGAGCGGATAGACGACTTTGCGATCGCTCTGATTAGCCTGACATTGCGGGTTTTGGCCCGTTGGCCCGAGCTGTACGACCGGTTCCGTCCTTCGACCGGCATGTTGTTCGAACCGGCAGCATTGGTGGCGGGCCGTTGTCCGGTCGACGATTTTCTTCGGCATACCGAGTGGGCTGCCGACCCCTTGTTGGTGGCCCTGAAGCGGGGTGAAGCACGCATCGAGAGGTTGGCCGAGCTATTGGCCGGAGAGGCTGCGCCGGTGGTTGCGTATGATTACTGCGGCGAAGCGGGACGCGAGGGGATCCGGCTGGTGCGCAGGGGAGGGAAGTACGGTTTTGCGGCGATCGACGGGACATTGGTGGCGGAGTGTCGTTATGACCGGGCCCGTGATTTTGCGGAAGGGGCTGCGGCAGTGTCTCTGGAGGGCCGGTGGGGCTTTGTCGGGATTGACGGAGCGTGGTTGCGGGAGCCGGAGTACGACGATTGCGGCGACTTTTCCGAAGGCATCGCGCCGGTCTGCATCGGCGGCCGGTGGGGGTTTGCGGATGGCGAGTTTCGGCTCTTGTCGCGGCCTCGGTTCGACGATGCGTGGTCGTTTTCGAAGGGGAGGGGATTGGTGCGGAAAGGCGATCGGTATGGGTATGTCGGGCCGGACGGACGGATGGCGATTCCGGCACGTTACGATTTCGCGCAACGGTTTTCCGAAGGGGCGGCTTGTGTGATGATGAACGGATTGTACGGCTTTATCGACCGTCGGGGACGGTGGATCGTAGAGCCGACTTTCGACTACGCCCGGTCAAAACATGCCGGGCGGGCCTATGTCGAGCGCGACGGGAGAGGGTACGAAATCGAGTTGTAAGGCATATGAAAAAGCGGGCGATTCTTTTATGTAAAAGAATCGCCCGCTTCGGTTTTAATTGAAGTGTGCGTGTCACGCCCTGTTCCGAATGTACTCGTCGATCGCTTTGGCCGCCTGTCGGCCCGCTCCCATGGCCAGAATGACCGTCGCTGCACCCGTCACCGCATCGCCTCCGGCAAAAACTCCCTCCCGGCTCGTCGCCCCCAGGTCGCTCGCTTCGATGCAGCCGCGGCGCGTCACCTCCAACCCCGGCGTAGTCGCCGCAATCAACGGATTGGGCGAAGTCCCGAGGGCCATAATCACCACGTTGCAAGGGATGTCGAACTCCGACCCCTCGACCGTCACCGGCGACCGCCGACCCGATTCGTCCGGCTCGCCCAGCTCCATCCGCACGCACCGAATGCCTGTCACCCAGCCCTGTTCGTCGCCGACGATCTCCACCGGGTTGGTCAGCATCCGGAACTCGATCCCCTCCTCCTTGGCGTGGTGCACCTCTTCGCGCCGGGCCGGCAGCTCGGCCTCCGACCGCCGGTAGACGATAAAGGCCTCGGCGCCCAGCCGTTTCGCCGTCCGCACGGCATCCATCGCCACATTCCCCCCGCCGACCACCACCACCCGGTCGCCCGTATAGATCGGTGTGTCGTACTGTTCGTCATAGGCGTGCATCAGGTTCGTGCGGGTCAGAAACTCATTGGCCGAGACCACCCCGTTGAGGTTCTCGCCCGGAATGCCCATGAACCGCGGCAGCCCTGCTCCCGAGCCGATAAAGACCGCTTCGAACCCCTCTTCGTCCATCAACTGATCCACCGTCACCGTCCGTCCCACCACCACGTCCGTCTCGATCTTCACCCCTAACCGGCGTACATTTTCGATCTCCGGTTCCACTACTCCCTTTTTCGGCAGCCGGAATTCCGGAATCCCGTACTCCAGCACCCCGCCCGGCCGGTGAAGCACCTCGAAAATCGTCACCTCGTATCCTAATTTGGCCAAATCCGCCGCACAAGCCAGCCCCGCCGGCCCTGAACCCACCACGGCCACTCGATGCCCGTTGCCCGGTGCTGCTTCGGCCAGCGTCAGATGGTGCTCCCGTCCCCAGTCTCCCACGAAGCGTTCCAGCTTGCCGATCGCTACCGGCTCGCCCTTTACGCCCAGAATGCACGATCCTTCGCACTGATTCTCCTGCGGACACACCCGTCCGCAGACCGACGGCAGCAGCGAGTCGCGGGCGATCACCCGCGCCGCTGCGGCGATGTCGCCTTCGACAATGCAGCGGATGAAGTCCGGTATCCCGACCGATACCGGGCACGCCTCGACGCATCGCGGTTTTTTACAGCCGAGGCACCGGCTCGCCTCCAACGTCGCCTCGTCGAGGTCGTAGCCGTAGCAGACCTCTTCGAAATTGGTCGCCCGCACTTTCGGGTCTTGCTCCCGTACGGGAACTCTGGGTATCTTGTTCGCCATGTTCGTTAATTTTCAAATCGTTACAACCCGATATTACACTTGTGTCCCGCTGCGCGTTCGGCTTCGATCGCCTTTTTCCGCTCTTCGATCGTGCGGTACATGCCCTGTCGCCGCATCGCTTCGTCGAAATCGACCTGATGGGCGTCGAATTCCGGCCCTTCGACGCAGGCGAAGCGGGTCTTCCCGCCGACGGTCACCCGGCAGGCGCCGCACATCCCGGTGCCGTCCACCATCAGGGTGTTGAGGCTCACGATGGTCGGTATGTGGAGCTCTTTGGTGGTCAGGGCGACGAATTTCATCATGATCATCGGCCCGATGGCTACCACGCAATCGAAATGTTTCCCGTCGTTCACGACGAGCTCTTTCAGGAGGTTGGTTACAAGGCCTTTGTATCCTTTCGAACCGTCATCGGTAGCGATGTGTACGTTCGGGGTCAGGGCGCGGAACTCCTCTTCGAGCAGGACGAGGCTTTCGTTCTTGGCGCCGATAATGACGTCGGCCTGAATGTCCCGTTCGGCGAGCCATTTGACTTGCGGATAGACCGGTGCGGCGCCCAATCCGCCTGCGACGAAGAGAAATTTCGTGGCGGCGAGTTTCTTGGGGCTATAGTGGATGAATTCGGACGGGTGTCCGAGCGGCCCGACGAAGTCGGCGAAGCTGTCTCCCTCTTCGAGGGTGACGATCCGCATGGTGGAGGCTCCGATGGCCTGAATGACGATGGTTACGGTGCCTCGTTCGGCGTCGTAGTCGCAGATGGTCAGGGGAATCCGTTCGCCTTTTTCGTCTACGATGACGATCAGGAATTGTCCGGGCAGTGCGGCCCGGGCCACGCGCGGCGCTTCGACTTCCATCAGGTAGATGGCGGGTGCGAGCAGCCGTTTTTTCAGGATGCGAAACATATCGGTCTAAGAGTCGTTGTTTTTCGAATGACGGGGACAAAGGTAAGGAATTGGGCGGTATCTGCCTACGGAGCGGTCTTCGGATGTTGGATTCTTAACGGGTTTGTTGAATTTTGTTGGATTTATGGCGGCCGGGCAGGCTGCGTGGAGTCGAGGCTTCCGCGCGTTTTTTTGTGGAGGCTGTCATAGCGAAACGTAGTTTCGCTCGTCCCGCCGGGGTCACCCGGACGCCGCCCGCGCAGGGCAGTTTCAGGCGGGTCAAAGCTCGACCGCGCGCGACCGCTGGAGAAGGAAATCATTCAAACGCGTTGTTCGCGTTTGAATAAGATTTCCGCCAGCGCGCGGACAGAGAACGGAGGTAGAGGCGGCCAGTGGAAATGCGTAAGCATTTCCCGTCCACGGGACGTGGGGCCCGGCCGGCCCGAGGCCAGTCCCCTCAAACCAAATCGCGCGTCCCGCCTAAAGGAGCGATTCAACTATTTCGGCGGTGAGCCGAAATAGAATGAATCGCGTAAGGCGCGCGAAAAAGCGGCGGAGCGACAGCGGAGCCGCAGTGAGGCGGACACGGGGCGGAGAATTGGGCTGAACACTTGCGGCTCTTTGAGCCGCGCAGTCCGCCGCCCCAGCAGGCGGAGGACTACAACTCGTCGGAGCTCGTTGCTGCTCTCCGCTGGCGGCGAACAGCTTTAAAAGAGACGAATGGGCCGTGCTCTTGCGGTTCGCAGAACCGCGCGGGCCGGAGCCTGCCCACGGTCGGCCCGCAACACGCCGCTTGCGCGTCGAGAGTTGCTGTTCCTCCCGGGCGTCCGACCCACCAAGGTCAAACCAAAGTAGGGTAGAGGCTGCCAGCAAAAACTGTTCAGTCCCGTTTATTCCGAGAGGCAGCGCAACTGAAAACCGTAGGCGCGGCTGTCTCTGTGCTGTGGAATGAACCAGGTCGTATAAAAGCCCAAAAACGTACCGTCAGTCGAATGAGAGGTGGACGACCAATGGTAACCGCCTCGACCAACGTACATCGGTTCTCCGAATCTTCCGTAGTCGCCTGCGTCGCGGAGGCCCGGGGCGGGGACGCTCAGCACTTGAGTCGGGCCGCCTCTACCCCATGTTTGCACGGTTCCCGTTTATTCCGAGAGGCAACGCAACTGAAAACCGCCGCCGCGATTGTCCGAGTAGCTGGGGTAAAGGTGGTGCGTACTGAAATTCAAGTCCAGCCCGCAGATGCCATCCCCCGCTGATGATAAGCTATAGCCGTATCCGCCGACGCCACCTGGCATGCCAGAGGAGGGACTGCGGTAGCCCGGGGCGGTAGCTTTTCGATATCGAATCAAGGAAAAAACAGTATATTTGCCTAACATTAGAAAACCATTCGATTCTCAATTATCCCCTCCAAGGCAGAGAAGCCCCATGAATACCGATACAGCTCTCCTCACCGCAGCGAAAAAACTCCCCGAGAGAACCGTCGAACGCTTGAGCGAATATCGCCGCATGCTGCTGGAGTGCTTGAAACAGGGGAAGACCCATATCTATTCCCACGAACTCGCTTCGATGCACGGCATTACCGCCGTGCAAGTGCGGCGCGACCTGATGCTCATCGGATTCAGCAGCGACACCAAAAAAGGCTACGATGTGGAGGTGCTCATCGACTTTATCGGCACCATTCTCGATAGTTCGGCCGGGTTGAACGTCGGCGTCATCGGGATGGGGAATCTCGCTCAGGCCGTGACCCACTATTTTAACGGGAAACGATCCAAACTGCGCATCACCGCCGCTTTCGACGTCGATCCGGGCAAAGTGGGACATACCGTGGCAGGGGTGCCGTGCTATCATATGGAGACCTTTGCCGAGACCGCCCGGAGGCTCGATATTCGGATCGTGATCCTCACTTCGCCCTCCTCCGTGGCGGCAGGGATGGTCGAGCCCATTACCGAAGCCGGAATACGCGGGGTGCTCAATTTCACCTCGACCCCTCTTAATTTTCCGGACGATATCTATGTCGAAGATTACGACATCATTACCCTGTTGGAAAAAGTAGCCTATTTTTCCAAAGGAGACTTTTCGGACTCCGTTGCGGTGCAGGATTAATTTCGGAGGAGGGAACCTCTCATGGAAGTGCATTACGGATTCGAAAACCTGCCCGCGTTCACTCGCACGGCCGTCGCCGTGGGATCGTTCGACGGCGTCCACCGCGGACATCGGCTGCTGATCGACCGGTTGAACGTGGCGGCCCGCGATACGTTGGGACAGGAGGGAACGTCGGTCGTCGTGACCTTCGATCCGCACCCTCGGTTCGTGCTGCGGGGAGAGAATCGGCTGTTGAGCACGCTGCCCGAAAAACTCGACCTGCTGGCCGAGACCGGAATCGGACATGTCGTGGTCGTCCGTTTTACCCCGGAGTTCAGTCGGATCGACAGCGAAACCTTTACGCGCGACTATCTGGGAGGGTTGTTGCGGGCCCAAATCGTCCTCTCCGGCGAAGGACACCATTTCGGACACGACCGCTCCGGGTCGATCGAAGCGTTGGAACGGGACGGTATTCATACAGCCAACCTGGGGCGGTACGAAGCGATCAGTTCGACCGCGATCCGGGGAGCGATCGAGGCCGGAGAGATCGAGAGGGCCGACCGGATGCTCGGTGCGCCTTACCTGATTCGGCGGGATACGCTTTCCGATCCGACGAAACTGCTTCCGCCGGCGGGTGAATATCGAGTCTGTTTCCCCGATTGCGGTTCGGGCGAGGAGCGTCTGTACATCGACTCTTCGCTGGCCGGTAGGCAGGATTTGCCGCTCCGCGTCCGAGTGCTTGGAAAATAACGGCAGATCGTTTATATTTGTTCATAGATCGAACCTCGTTCGCAGCGGGCGCCCCATTGCTCTTTGCCGATGAAAGAAACGAATAAACTTTACACAATATGCGACTGATCATCGAACCCGATTATGCCCACCTTTCGCGTTGGGCGGCCAATTACATTGCGCACAAAATCAACGCTTTCGCTCCGACGGCTGATAAGCCGTTCGTTCTGGGGCTGCCTACCGGCTCCACGCCGCTGGGGACGTACAAAGAGTTGATCGCGCTTCATAAGGCCGGGAAGGTCTCGTTTGCCAACGTGGTGACTTTCAATATGGACGAATATTGCGGGATTCCGAAAGAACATCCGCAGAGCTACTATACGTTCATGTGGAGCAACTTTTTCAACCACGTCGATATCAAACCCGAAAACGTCAATATCCTGAACGGCAATGCGGCGGATCCGGCGGCGGAATGTGCGGCTTACGAGGCTAAAATCGAGTCTCTGGGGGGGATTCAGCTCTTTATGGGCGGGATCGGGCCGGACGGTCATATCGCTTTCAACGAACCGGCATCGTCGCTGATGTCGCGGACGCGGATGAAGACTTTGACGCTGGATACCATTATCGCCAACTCCCGGTTTTTCGATAACGACGTCAATAAAGTGCCGAAAACGGCGCTCACGGTGGGTGTGGGGACGATTATGGCGGCTCGGGAGGTGTTGATCCTCGTGAACGGGCATGGGAAGGCGCGGGCCCTGCGGCACGGGGTGGAAGAGGGGATCAATCACATGTGGACGATCAGTGCTTTGCAGCAGCATCCGCACGGGATTATCGTGTGCGACGAAGATGCTACTTCGGAGTTGAAGGTCGGTACCTATAAATACTTCAAAGACATCGAGAGTCGGAATCTCGATCCGGCGACACAGTTGTAGTTTCTCGATTGGGGCAACATGGCATCCGCCTTTTCTCTGCCGGTTTTGGGCCGGTAGCAGAAGAGGCGGATTTTTTTGTGAGCAGACTTTCTGTAGGATTTCCCCGGCGTGCGAACAATGGATTGGGCTGAGGCTGTCGCGAGTTATTGGGGTAGAGGCTGCTATTTGCCCACTGCGGGCACGCGGGGCCTGCCCGGCCCGAGGGCAGTCTCCTCCTGTAGCCAAAGCCGCGCGCCGCCGCTTGAAGAAGTGATTCATTCTATTTCGGCGTGAGCCGAAATAGAATGAATCGCGTAAGGCGCGCGAAAACGCGGCGGAGCGGTAGCGGAGCCGCAGTGAGGCTGACACGGGGCGGAGAACTGGGGCGAGCTTGGGGCTGTGCTCTTGCGACCCTTTAGGGTCGCGCGGGCCGCAGCCTCCCGCAGCGGAGGCCCGCAACTCGTGAAGCTCGTTTTGGGCCCCGCAGGCTTCGTCCGCTTGAACTGAGAGCGAATAGCGCGATTCCGAGAGGAATCGCCGTCCTTGGCGAGGACGACGCTTTAGCGGCGCGTGGGGGGGCGCGCCGAGGACGAATTTCGCAGAATGGGGCGGTGCAGTTGCGGTTCGCAGAGCCGCGCGGGCCGGAGCCATCTCCGGCGTAGGGCCGCAACTCGCGATCCTCGTTGCACCCACGCTGGCTCCGTTCGCCAAATCAAGCCGGATAGGGTAGACACGGCCATCTTTCGCGTGCCTCTCGTCCCCGTTTATTCCGAGAGGCACCGCAACTGAAAACCGCAGACGCGGACGTTCGCGTCGTTGGGATAGAGATATTGCGTACTGAAATTCAAATACGTGCCACGATAGTAGTCGCCCGAATCGTAGAACGCGGACGACCAGCTGAATCCGACTTCGCTGACATTGCCCAGTACGCCATGAGATCCTGCGCGGAAGCCCGGTGCGGTGCTGCTCGGCCCCCGTTTATTCCGAGAGGCAGCGCAACTGAAAACCGTAGGCGCGATGGCTCGCGTTGCTGGGATTGAAGTAATATGGCCGGAAAGCTAAATAGAAGGCTGAAATTTGGCTGATCGATGAAGACCTGCTTGCTCCGTGTTCTCCGGCGCTGTCCATCGAGCCTGAGTTGGCGTGGCGGAAGCCCGGGGCGGTACCGCTCGGCACGCGAACCGGCTTTTCTCTGCCTTAATGGCCCCTCTACCCTAAGTGCCTCTACCCAAACAATCGGGAGTCTCGGGCTCCATCTGCGGTAGGCAGGGCCACTAAAAGACGCTGTGTGTCCCCGTTTATTCCGAGAGGCAACGCAACGGAAGACCGTGGCCACGGCTGTCCACGCTGCCGGGATCGAGATCCTGCGAGTGGAACCACAAGAACACGCCGTTAGTCCTGCTAAGAGCGGAAGACCAACTGTACCCGCTGCCGCCGACGCCCGTCAGAATACCCGTATCTCGATTGCGGAAGCCCAGGGCGGCGAAGCTGTTCTGTTGCGGGAAAAAAAAAGAGCGTCAGGATTTTATCTCCTGACGCTCTTTCGATGATATCCGAAGCGCGAAGCGGTTACCTCACCTGTAAAGTCAATGTCGCCCCCCTGACACCCGGTGCCGTCGCTTCGAAAACGATCTTACCCGGAGCCTCCGCACTCTGGACAATCGCCGTCAGCTGGCCGCTGAAGAGCTTCATCTGCGGCAGGTGGAACAGCTCCAGCGACGCCGGATTCCCATTCGCCGCCGCCCGGTAGCTCCCTGCGCCCTTCACCTTGAATTTGATCTCGCGCGTATCGTCCGGACACAAGTTGCCATCCCGATCCACCACCCGCACGTTGATAAACGAAAGATCCCGGCCCGTCGCATCCAGCACCGTGCGATCCGCCGTCAGTTCAATACGATACGGTTTGCCGGCCGTATGTATCTCCTCGGTCGCCACCGCCCGGCCCGTCGAGTCGTAAGCCACCACACGCACCGTCCCCGGCTCATATTTCGTATCCATCCACATCAGCCGATAGCGTTTCTGCCGTTCGAACGATGCCTGCGCCTCCTTCGTATAAGAACCCTCCACCTTGATCGTCGTATCTTTTGTGCGAATCCCCTGGCTCACCCCATTGATAAAGAGCTCGGCCGACGGGTAATTCGTGTAGACGAAGACCGGAATCGTATCTCCGATCCGTTCCTCCGGCCACGTCCAGTGCGGCAGGATATGCAGCGTCTCGGCAGAAGGGTTCCAATGGCTGCGATAGAGGTAATAGCGGTCTTTCGGAATCCCCGCCAGGTCGATGATGCCGAACAGCGAACTGTGGCTCGGCCAATTCGTATAGTACGGCGTCGGCTCGCCCAGGTAGTCGAATCCCGTCCAGACGAACTCCCCGAAAGCATACGGCAAATCCTCGTGCTGGATGAAATCGTCCTCCGGCAGGTTCGACCACCCGCAGTGTTCCACATCGTATGACGAGGCCTGATGATCCGGATAGGTCTTCATCGCCGCCCGTACCACCGGGAATTTGTAGACCCCGCGCGAACTGACCGTCGATGCCGTCTCCGTTCCCAGAATGATCCGTTGCGGCAGCTTGCGGTAGTTTTCCGGGTACATGAACGGCCGGTAGTTGAATCCCGGCACTTCCATCACCGCCGCGAAGTTGTTGTTGATCACCGCCCCCGGATTGTCCATCCCCTGCGTCACCGGCCGCGTCGGGTCTTCGCGGTGCGCGATCGACTGCAACCAGTGCGCGATCTTCGCCCCGTGTTCCATCCCCTGTTCCGGCACCTCGTTGCCGATGCACCACATCACCACGCTCGGCGCGTTGCGGTAATGCCGGATCACATTGACCAAGTCTTTTTCCGCCCACGCGTCGAACAGCCGGTTGTAGCCGTTCTGGCACTTCGGCGACCGCCACTCGTCGAACGTCTCGACCATCAGCATCATCCCCATTTCGTTGCAAGCCCGCACCAGCTCCGGCGCCGGCATGTTGTGCGACGTGCGGATCGCATTGGCCCCCATGTCTTTCAGCATCCGCACCTGTCGCCGGATCGCCGCCTCGTTCACCGCCGCCCCCAACGGCCCCAGGTCGTGGTGGTTGCAGACCCCCTTGAAAACCGTTTTCCTGCCGTTGAGGTAGAACCCGTCGTCCGGCCGCACCTCGATCGTCCGAATCCCGAACGGCGTGCTGTATTCGTCCTTCAGATCGTTCCCCTCATACAACTTCGACACCGCCGTGTAAAGCACCGGATTCTCCAAATCCCACAACGCCGGATTATCGACCACGAAATCCTGTACAAAAACGCCCCCGTCGTACTCGCTGAGTTTCGAAGTCGCCCCCGTCACCACACGCCCCGCACTGTCCAGAATCTCGGTCGCCAACCGATAACGGTTCGGCTCGAATCCCTCCGGCAACACCACCTCCGTCTTCAAGTTGACCTTCGCAAAACGGTCGTTCACCTCCGGCGTGGTCACATACGTCCCCCAAACCGGAATATGTGCCCCGTCGGTCACCACCACATGCACGTTCCGATATAAGCCCGCTCCCGGATACCACCGCGACGACTCCGGCAGGTTCTCCAGCCGCACTGCCACCGTATTATTCATCCCGTCGGCATTCAGGTACGGCGTCACATCGAAATAGAACGAGTTGTAGCCGTACGGCCACTCCCCCGCCTTTTTGCCATTGACCCACACCTGCGCGCCGCTCATCGCCCCGTCGAACTGCAAAGTGACACGTTTATCCTGTTTCGCGCCGAACTCCGGCACGTCGAACCTCGTCCGGTACCATCCGGCGCCCACGAACGGCAGACCGCCCGTTCGTCCGGCATGTTCGCTGGGCTCGACCTGTCCGTCCTGCACGATGGCGACGTTCTGTCGGTCGTTGTTCGGGTTGAACGGCCCGTAGATCGCCCAGTCGTGCGGTACCGTGACACGCTGCCACCGGCTGTCGTCGTAGTCCGTGCGGACGGCGGTTGAGTCGTCGGTGCGGGTGAATCGCCACCCCTTTTCCAGCAGGAATTCGCGCCGGTCGGCCCGAGCGTTCGGCGAGCCCAAGCACCAGAGCCCGAGGGCCAAAAGCAAATAATGTTTCGTTTTCATCTTCGAACGGTTGGTTTTCGGGTAAAGATAACGATTTTATCGTTGCAAATTTCGTCGGCGGGCCTCCCGGCCGGGAGATTTATTTGCGGATTCGGCCTGGAATCCCTATCTTCGCCGCCGTAAGCAGGCGCACACTTCTGCGCGTCGCCGAGAGGCTCCGGTGGTGGAATGGTAGACACGAAGGACTTAAAATCCTTTGGCCATTGCGGCTGTGCGGGTTCAAGTCCCGCCCGGAGTACCCGACGGGCGGTCGATCGACGGATCGACCGCCCGTTTTGTTTTCGGCTAAGAACGGATTTTAGAGCCACTTCCGAAAAAATGTGCCTCTCCGTCGATCAGAAAAGAGCCGGGAGGGCTTGCATTTCGCGGGATTTTACTATTTTTGGCCCCGAAAACTTAACCAAACATCATTATGAAACAACTGCTCGAAAAGATCGCCGCTGAGATTGCGAACTTTCAGGAAAACGCTGCTTTGCAGAGCGAAAAAGGGAACAAAGCTGCCGGGACGCGTGCGCGTAAAGCTACGCTGGAACTGACCAAACTGATGAAAGAGTTCCGTCAGGTATCGCTCGAAGAATCGAAGAAGTAAGGCGATTTTTGCGACTCGCAAAAAATGCGACGAGCGCTTTTCCGACCCGGTCGGAAAAGCGCTCGTTCTTTATACACAGGCGCAGAGGGCCGTGCTGCATGGCAGCCCGCTACAGCAAAGCCTTGATGTCCCGGATGATCCGTTCGGCCAACGCCTCGGCCGCCGCCTTGTCCCGGCTCTCGGCATAGATCCGGATGATGGGCTCCGTATTCGATTTGCGCAGGTGCACCCACTCGGTCGGAAAGTCGATCTTCACCCCGTCGATGTCGTTCACCTTTTCCGACGCATACTTCGCCTTCATCTTCGCCAGAATGCCGTCCACGTCCGTCCCCGGCACCAGATCGATCCGGTTTTTCGAAATGTAGTAAGCCGGGTAGGTCGCTTTCAGTTCCGACAGCTTTTTACCCGTCTTCGCCAGATAGGTCAGCAGCAAAGCCACCCCGACCAGCGCGTCCCGTCCGCTGTGCAACGCCGGATAGATCACCCCGCCGTTCCCCTCGCCGCCGATGACGGCATTCGTCTCGCGCATCTTCGTCACCACGTTCACCTCGCCCACCGCCGCCGCGGCATACGACCCGCCGTAACGTGCCGTTACGTCCGCCAGTGCCCGCGACGAGCTCAGGTTCGACACTGTATTACCCGGCGTCTGCGACAGCACGTAGTCCGCCACCGCCACCAAGGTGTATTCTTCGCCGAACATCGTCCCGTCTTCGTTGATCAGCGCCAGTCGGTCTACGTCCGGATCGACCACGATCCCCAAATCCGCCCCCACGGCCGGCACGCAGGCCGAAATCTCGGTCAGGTGTTCCGGAATCGGTTCCGGGTTGTGCGCGAACCGACCGTCCGGCGTACAGTTCAGCTCCACCACTTCGACCCCCATCGCCTTCAGCAGCTCCGGCATCACGACGCCTCCCACCGAATTGACCGCATCCACCACCACCTTGAACTTCGCGTTCCGCACCGCCGCCACGTCCACCAACGGAAGCGCCAGCACGGCATCGATATGCTGCCGGTCGTACGACTCCCGGGAGACGACGCTCCCGATGCCGTCGATTTCGGCGAACGCATATCCGTCCGTCTCCGCAATCTCCAGCACCCGCGCCCCTTCGGCCGCATTGAGGAATTCACCCTGCCGGTTGAGCAGTTTCAGGGCGTTCCACTGCTTCGGGTTGTGGCTGGCCGTGAGGATGATCCCGCCGTCCGCCCCGTGCCCCGTCACCGCCATCTCGGTGGTGGGGGTCGTCGCCAGTCCGATCGCAATCACATCCACGCCGCAGGCCATCAGCGTCCCTTCGACGATATCGGACACCATCGCGCCCGAAAGCCGTGCGTCGCGTCCCACCACGACCCGCAGTCTCCGTCCCGCCTGCACCGCTTCCGGCGTCTGTTCGGCCAGCCACCGGCTGTACGAAGCCGTGAATTTCACTAAATCGAGTGGCGTCAGTGCATCGCCCGGCGTACCGCCGATCGTGCCGCGAATCCCCGAGATGGATTTGATCAGAGTCATGATTATAAACCGTTTTTGTTTTAAATTAAGTGGCAAGTTAGTAATTTAGCCGGACTTATCGTCGCTCAGTTTATGCAATTCGGTACATTTTTTCGGGAAAATCTGCGTCTTTCGTTCGCTTCGATCGTCGGCAACCGGCTCCGTTCGATCCTGACGATCACCATCATTGCGATCGGGATTCTGTCGTTGGTGGGGATCGTCACGGCCATCGAGTCGATCAAGGAGAGCCTGGTCGAGTCGTTCGCTTCGATGGGCACCAACAACTTTTCGATCCGCGACCGGCAGATGTTCAGTATGGGCCGCAACGTGCGTACCCGGAACGACAATTTCATTCCGTACAAACAGGCCTGCGAGTTCCGCGACCGTTTCGAACTTCCTGCCACCGTCTCGTTGTCGATGTATCTGGGCGGCGGGGCGACGGCGCGGTACGGGTCGAACGAGACTAACCCGAACCTGACGGTCGCGGCGTTCGATGAAAACGGGTTGCAGAATGCCGGTCTGGAGCTGGCCGAGGGGCGCAGTTTCTCCAAACAGGAGGTCGAGCGCGGCGATGGGGTCATTATCATCGGGAGCAAGATCGCCGAACAGCTTTTTCCGAACGGCGAGCGGCCGGTCGGGAAAATGATTACGGTTTCGGACAGCCGCTACGAGGTGATCGGGGTGCTGGCTTCCCGGGGCAGTAACTTCGGGATGAACAACAATGAGGGGTTGCGGACGATCGTTCCGATTACGACGGCGCAGCGGACTTTCTCCTGGATTCGGGCCAGCACGGCGATTACGGTGACTCCGGCCGATCCGCGGCTGTTGGATTTGGCGATGAGCGAGGCGGAGGGGTTGTTCCGTTCGATCCGGCGGCTGGGAGCGAACGAAGCGGCGGATTTCGAGGTGGAACGGAGCGATGCGATGATCGAGTTGTTGGCCAACGATTTGGCGACGGTCACGCTGGTGGCGTCGATCGTGGGGATTATCACGCTGCTGGGCGCGGCGGTGGGGTTGATGAACATCATGCTGGTGGCGGTCAATGAGCGGACGCGCGAGATCGGTACGCGGATGGCGTTGGGGGCCAAACCGCGGATGATCCGGCAGCAGTTTCTCTTCGAGTCGATCCTGATCAGCCAGTTGGGAGGCGTCTGCGGCATGGTACTGGGGATCGGATGCGGCAATCTGATCGCTCTCGTGACGGACGGGGCTTTCGTGGTGCCTTGGGGGTGGCTGCTGATCGGGCTGGGGTTGTGTCTGGTGGTGGGGATCGGGTCGGGCTACCTGCCGGCGCGCCGGGCGGCGGGGTTGAATCCGGTCGAGGCGTTGCGGTACGAATAAACGCGATGCGGGCGGCTTGGAATAGGCCGCCCCGGGCTTCCGCCATCGGGATACGGGTACTCCCGGTGATCAGGGTAAATATGGATATAGTTGGTCTTCTTCAACCAACGGTACAAACGGTGCATTCTTGGATTTCGGTACCCAAGCGCTTTATCCTGAATTTATGTACTATCGCGGCTACGGTTTTCAGTTGCGTTGCCTCTCGGAATAAAACAGAGGAAACAGCCCCGGGCTTCCGCCATCACGCTTCGGGTATGCTGAACTATGTGGGCAGCTACAGTTCCAGCTGGGCTTCCACGGTCAGCGGTACCAATGGCATGGGCTTGGGTTTCCTTTCGCAGGGCCTCTACACCGGCAGCTCAGACGGCCGCGCCTATGGTCTTCAGTTGCGTTGCCTCTCGGAATAAACAGGGTGCCGCTCGGCACTCGAAAGCTGTCCGCCTCGGCTTCCATTTGGGGTAGACACAGCCAGTAGAAGACGCAGTGCGTCCGTTTATTCCGAGAGGCAACGCAACTGAAAACCGTAGGCACGATAGTTCGGGTTGCTCGGGTCGAGCTCCCTGGTGCCGAAAAACAGAAATCTCCCCTGGTCGCGATGGGACGATGAAGAATAGCTGTATCCGTTTCGACAGCTCTCTGTCGGCGCGCCTGACTGTGCGGAGCGGTAGCCCGGGGCGGCGATTGAAAGCCAGTCGGGACTATCCGCAGCCTCGCGGAGGATCGCCACTCGGAAAGCTGTTGCGGATGAAACGGGAAAACGTTATCTTTGTCCGATATCTCCCCCTTGCGGGAGGCTTTTGCAATGAACATGAACGGAATGAGAAAGTTGCGATTCGACAGGCGGGGGCTCATGGCGGCGATGCTGGTCGTCGGGCTGGCGGGCGGATGGTCTTGTGCGAAGAAAGCGCCCGATGTGACGGCCGGGCTGGCGCGCGAGACGTTTGAAGCGTGGGTGGCCAAATATGCCCCGGCGGCTTATGCCAATCCCTGTCAGGACGTCTATGTCGAATTCGTCGAACGGGGGCCTGAGGGCGGGGCGGTACCGGTGTTGGGGTACAGCTGGCTGACGCTCGATTATACCGGAAAGACCCTTGACGGAACGGTGTTCGTCACCCGGTCGGATTCGATCTCGAAACGGGTCGGGAAATTCTCCTATATGACCCATTATGCCGACGACTTCCTGGAGTTTTCGACCTCGTCGACCAAACTGTGCGACGGATTGAGACAGGCTTTACAGACGATGCGCGTGGGGGACTCGGTGAAGGTCTATATACCGATGAACAAAGGATATGCTGCCGGTATGGGGATGAACAGTGCCTATGCGGGAGAGAGCGGTGTTACTTATGCCATGATGCCCATTATGTTCGAGATGCGGCTGCGGGATCTGACCATGTCGCCGTTCGTCTGGGAGCGGGATTCGGCCGAGCGGTATGCGCGTCAGCATTGGGGGACGGACTATCGGAACGATACCGTGGGGATGTTCATGCACATCGAAAAACACAATCCGACGGGAGATACCATTACGAAAGACTCCTCGGTGTATGTCTTTTACGAAGAGTACTTTATGGATGGTTTTCTGGCCGCGACCAACGTGGATACGGTGGCGGCGAAATGGCACTTCACGGCCACTTCGTCGAACGGCGAGTTGAACGAGACGGCGTATGATCCGTTGTTGTTGCAGGGGAGCGCGGGGGCGAATGCTTCGACGAATAAAGTGTTGTATATCGCGGTGCAGCGGATGCGGAAAGGCGAGGTGGCCGAGGTGGTGACGGTTTCGACCTGGGCGCAGGGGGATGCGGGGAGTACGAACGTGACGCCCGAGGTATTGCCTTATCAGCCGATGCGGTACCGGATCCGGGTGCTGGAGAAGTGGCCGGAAGAGGAGGAAGATGATGAGGCGGATAAGTGATTCTGGCCCCGAATATTAGAAAAGGATGAAGATGGCGGGACGCTTTTCGAAGAGAGGCGCCCCGCTTTTTTTCCACTCCGCGATTCGTTGCGAACGGACGTACTGATCCGGTTCCGCCAGGTCGCAGGCCACGCAAAGATGGGTTTCGGCGCTGCAAACCGCCAATAAATCGTCGAACAGTTTGCGGTTCCGATACGGCGCTTCGATGAAAATTTGCGTCTGACGCTCTTCGTGCGCCCGCCGTTCGAAACGGCGGATCGCACGCTGCCGTTCCGGTGCCTTCACCGGCAGGTAGCCGTTGAAAGCGAATGACTGGCCGTTGGCTCCCGAAGCCATTAGCGCGAGGGTGATCGAGTTCGGGCCGACCAGTGGTACGACTTCGATCCCGTGCCGGTGAGCCGCGGCGACCAGCAGCGCACCCGGATCAGCGATACAGGGAAGTCCCGCTTCCGACATCACGCCGATGTTTTCGCCCCGTTCGAGCAGCGGCTCCAGCATTGGCGCCACCGCTTCCGGCGGTGTGTGTTCGTTCAACTCCGTGAAGATCAACTCATCGATCGGTCGCCGCAGTCCGCTCCGGGCCAGAAAACGCCGCGCCGTGCGCGTGTTTTCCACCACGAAATAGCCGATCTCGTCCAACAAACGTCGGTTCCCGGCCGGCAAGGTGATGTCCCACGAGGCATTTTCGCCGATCGGCGTCGGTATCAGATACAATTTCCCCATGTCGATGAAATCCGGAGGGCGGATGCGTAAGTCAGGTGTTTCAAATTATCCCACATCGAGCCGCACGACGGTAATCCCCGCCCCGCCGAACTCCTCGTGTTCGTCGGTGGCCGAAACCACCAGCGGCACCGTCCGCAAGTAGCGGCGCACCTCCTCCTTGAGCGCCCCCGTCCCCTTGCCGTGCAGGATCGTCACCTGCGGGAAGCCCAGCATAATCGCCTCGTCCACAAAAGCTTCGACGCTCTGCAATGCCTCCGCCGCCCGCATCCCGCGGATATCCAACTGCTGCTTGAAGTTGAGCCGCTTTTTCGACGTGTCATAGCTCTCCGCCGCCGTGGATGCCATCGGGAAGGAGGAGCCGCTTTTCCGTTGCAATTTCTTGTATTCCGCGTGGGAGACGATCTCCAGCCGACTCTTGTCCACCACGGTCGTTACGTGTCCGAACGCCACCGTCGCCTTTCCTGAACCCTGCAAGGCGAGCACTTCGCCCGCCGCCTGTTGTCCCTTGATCCGGACATGAAATCCCACTTCAATCTCTTTGGGTTTGGCCGGTTTCTCCGGCGCAGTGCTCTCATCCGTCTCCTCCGCTGCCGCACGTTGCGCCTTTCGCTCTTTTCGTCGCTGTTCGCGCTCGCGCAACTGCTTCATTTTCTTGGTGATCGGATCGTCGGCCTCCGATGTCGGCAATGCTGCCGTCTCGCTCCCCGCGATCAACGTGCGGAAAGCGTCGAATTCTCCCCGCACTTCTCTCGTGCGCTCCCGTTCGGCCTGAGACTCGCGAATCTCGCGGATCGTGCGCTCGATCCGACGATTGGCCTCTCCTAAAAGCCGTTCCGCCTCTGCGCGAGCCTCGTTCAATATCTTCGCTTTCTCCGTCTGGATCTCAGACAGTTGAAGCTCGTATTGAGCCGCCGTCCGGTCTATGTTTTTCTCGGCCTGCCGAATCCGTTCGCGTTTCGATTCCCAGTACCGCTTATCCCGCGCCGCTTCGCGGATGTGTTTCTCGGCATTGGCCTGTGCCGCGCCGATCTTTTCCCGCGCCGCCTGGACGATCTCTTCGGGCAAACCCACCTTCCGCGCGATCTCGAATGCGAACGAACTCCCGGGCCGTCCCATCTCCAACCGAAACAGCGGGCGGATGTTCTGCAAGTCGAACGCCATCGCGCCGTTGGCAATCCCCGCCGCTCCTGCCGCGTAGTATTTCAGGTTGGCGTAGTGGGTGGTGATAATCCCCCGCACGTGTCGCTCTTCGAGCCGCTGGAGCACCGCTTCGGCAATCGCTCCGCCGGTTCCCGGCTCGGTGCCCGAGCCGAACTCGTCGATCAGCACGAGCGACCGTTCGTCGGCACTCCGCAACACGGTCTTCATGTTCACCAGGTGCGAGGAGTAGGTCGAAAGGTCGTTGTCCAGCGACTGCTGGTCGCCGATGTCGATAAAGAGGCTGTCGAAAATCCCCATCCGGGAGTCGCTCTCCGCCGGCACCAGCCAGCCGCATTGCAGCATGTATTGCAGCAGCCCCGCCGTCTTCAGGCAGACGGATTTCCCGCCCGCGTTGGGCCCCGAGATCAGGAGGATATACTTCTCCGCGGTCAGCGTCAGGTCGAGCGGAACGATCGCCTTCTGCTCCCTCTTCAAGGCCGCTTCGAGCAGCGGATGGCGGGCCTGATGCAGATGTATGGTCGCCTCGTTCCGCAGTTCGGGCAGTCCGGAGTCGGTCTGTACCGCATACCGGGCCTTGGCTTCGATGAAGTCGAGGTCGGTCAGCAAATTGCCGGCCCGGAGCAAAGCGGGCAGTTCCGGCCGGAGCCGGTCGGCGAAGGCGGTCAGGATGCGCACGATTTCGCGCCGCTCTTCGTTGGCCAATTCGCGGAGCTCGTTGTTGAGTTCGACGACTTCGATGGGCTCGATATAAGCGGTGCGTCCGGTCGCCGATTCGTCGTGCACCAGCCCTTTGATTTTCCGTTTATTGACAGCAGCGATCGGAATCACGGTGCGACCGTCGCGCACCGATACTTCGCTTCCCGCCTCGACCCATCCGGCGGCCTGGGCCTGTCGCAGAATGGCCTGAAGCCGCTTGTCCGCCTGCGAGGCTTTCTCGTATTGTGCCTGTCGCAGTCGGGCGAGCTCGGGCGACGCGTGGTCGCGAACGAGACCGCTCTCCGGGTCGATCAGTCGCCCGATCTCCCGGTGCAGCAGGGTGAAGTCTTCGACCGTCGCCGTGCGTTCGCCGAGCAGCGGATAGAGCCGGGAGGTGGCATCGCCTCCTTCGTCTCCCCGCCGGAAGAAGCCGCTCAGCAGGCCGATCTGCTCCAAAGCCCGTTGCAAATCGACCAGTTGCGCCGGTTCCAGATAGGTGTTTTCGATCCGGAGCCGGCGCAGAAAGGTGTTGATATCGGTGTAATGACCGCCCGGATAGTCGCCCTCTGCGGTCAGGATGTCGCGCATTTCGGCGGTTTCGCCCAAGATGCGGGCGAGGGTCGGGAAATCGGTGGTGAACGCAGCATCGCGCACATGCTGCCGTCCGGTGTCGGTGCTACACAACAGCGAAACAGTGTCCCGAATCTGTGCGAATCCGATGCGCTGTTCGAAATCGTGCGGATAGATCATGGTCAGTCGTTCTTTCTGCCGAATACCGAGAAGTGGATATACCGTCCCGGCCGAGCCTTCATGTCCTGCAACAAAAAGGTCAGATCGTTCGACGCCTGGGTCAGATTGTCGTACAGTTGCCGGTCGTAGATCAGTTTTCCTGCGCTCCCCTCCGCGTTATTGATCGCCGCGAGCGCATCGTCGAGCCGTTTCACCGCCGTCGTCGCGTCGTTCAGCAAGGTCGGCAGTCCGACGCTCAGCGTGTCGGCCATCCCTTCGACCCGTTCGACGATATCGGTCATATGCGGCGCCGCTTCGGCCAGCTGGCTCGACAAGCGGTTCAGGTCGGCCAGCGTCTGCCGTAAATTTCCCGCCACCATCGCGTCCAGATTGCCGCTGATCGAGTTGGCGTGGGCCAGCACGCCCGACAGATTGGCTACATTCTCCTCGCTCAGCACCGCATTGATCCCGTCCAGCGCCTTCGAGATGCGCGTAACGAGCGTCGTCGCCATCTCCTTGAGCTGGTCGTACTCGGTATTGACCATTTGCAGGATGCCCTGTTCCATCAGCGACCGAATGGTGTCGCCGTCCGTCAGCGTGCTTTTTTCGGAGCCCAGTTGCAGGTCGATCACCTTGGCCCCCATCAGCGAAGCGCTGGTAATCTTGGCCTTAGAGTCGGTCGGTATGGGGTAGTCGCGTTTGACGGAAAATTCGGTGACGACTTTACCCGTCTCCACATCGTACCACACCTGTTCGACCGTCCCCACCCGGAATCCCTTGATCGTGACCGGTGACGAAGCCTCGATACCGTCCGAGTTGTCGTACACGGCGTAATACGTATTGTCGCGGCTGAAAATGTCGCGGCTTTTGATGTAGTTGATACCGAGATAAAGCAACAGCAACATGGCGATGCCGAACATCCCGATCCGCGCTTCGCGCGAGAATTTTTTCTTTTTCATCGTATTCTGTCTATCGGCCGGAGACGCAGGAGATCCCGGCACGTCGAATCACCGTCCGATGGCTTCGGCCAGCGGAATCGGCTCGTCGTGCCGGAATGCGACCATAAATGCATCCGGAAAGGTGCGACGCACCTCTTTTTGCAAAAGTAACGCTTCTTCGTAAGAAAAACACTTTCCGTAGAAATATTTGTAGCGCCCGTCGATCCGCATTTCGGTGATGTGGTCGGCATAGGGCCCGAACTCGGTGCGGCTGATCCGCATCCGGGCGAGCGCGCTTTTGAGCTGGATGCGGTAGACGACATCCCGTCGTTGGGTCGGTCGCGGTCGGGCGGTCGGCGCCGGAGTTGCGACCGGGCGTTCCGCCGGTCGGGGGGCCGGTTTCCGGGCAGGTGTTTTCACCGGGAAGTCCGGCGTGTCGGTATTCGTCTCCCGAGCAGGTTTGTGGGTTGGTCTCGGAGCCGGTTGCTGAGGCTTTTTCGGTGCCGCAGCCGGTTCTTTTTTCGTCGGCGGCGGAGTGGCGAGGGCGCGGCTGTCGGTCTGTGTCTTGTACGCTTTCACTGCCCGGAACAGCGCGGCGGCGATCTCCTCCTGTCCCGTCTGAGATCCTAAATATTTAGCTTCCGCCGGGTTCGAAATGAATCCCACCTCGGTCAGCACGCTCGGCATCGGCGTGCGCCACAGGACGAGAAATCCCGCCTGTTTGACCCCTTTGTTCTGCCGTTTGGCCCGGGCGACGTATTGATCCTGAATCTGTTGCGCCAGCGAAAAACTCTGGCTCCGGTAGGCGTACTGCATCAGCGAGAAGAGGATCAGCGACTCCGAGGAGTTCGGGTCGTAGCCCTCGTACCGCGAAGTGTAGTCCGCCTCGAGGCCGATCACGGCGTTTTCGCGCATCACGACCGAGAGGTTCTCGTTGCCCTTGTCCTCCCCCATGACGAACGTTTCGGTGCCCGCCGCGTTCCGGTTCGGGCTGGAGTTGGTGTGGATCGAGACGAAGAGGTCGCCGTCGGCCTGTTTGGCGATTTTGCTCCGTTCGTCCAGCGCGATGAAACGGTCGTCGCGCCGCGTGTAGACCACCCGCACGTCCGGCAGCTGCTTCTCGATGAGCCGGCCGAGTTTCAGAGCGATCCCTAAGTTGATCGCCTTCTCCTGTTGCCCGTTTCCGACCGCTCCGGGGTCTTTGCCGCCGTGTCCGGGGTCGATGACGATACACCGCACGGCGCCGGTGGTCTCCTCCTGTGCGGCGCGGGCCGCCCCGCCGAGCGGGGGCAGCATACTGAGCAGGAGGAAAAATACGTTCCTGAGGTGGGTGCGGAGCTTCATGCCGTACTGCTTTGCGATTCCCCGAAATTCCGTTATTTTTGCAAGTCGCTTCGCGGCTCGGCGAAGTGCGGGGGAACGAAGGACAAAAATAACCTATTTTCATCGGAATTTTGCGCGCGGCACTACGAAAACGAACTCTTTTTGCGTTTCTGCTATGGGTGGGGGCGGTTGTTACGGCGTTTCCGACGCCGGTGGCAGAGGCTGCGGTTCGGTCGGCTGCGGCGGCCGATTCGGTGAAACGGGACACGCTGCCGGACATCGCCTCGCTGTTCGATACCTTGCCTCCGGTGGCGGCGGATCGGGCGGATACGGCGGCAGTGGCGGACAGTGTGGCGACGGGAAGGGACACCTTGCCGGCGGTGCTCGGCGAGCGGAAGAGGCGCGGGAGTACGCTCTCGGAGCGGGTCACGTTCAAACAACGGGACTCGTTGGTCTACGACGTGCGGTCGGGGAATCTCAATATGTACGGCAACGGGCGGGTCGAATATACCGACCTGAAGGTCGAGGCGGAACACATCAAACTCAATCTGGACGAAAAAAACGTGGCGGCGTGGGGGTATGTCGATACCCTCTCCGAAAAGTACGTGCGGCCGAAGTTCAGCCAGTCGGATACGGATTACGAACTCGACTCCGTGCGTTATAACATCGACACCAAGAAGGCACTGATCTGGGGAGGATATACCCGCGAGGGCGAGGGGATCATCTCCGGCGGGCTGGTCAAGAAGATGCCTGACGATGTGCTGCACATGAAAGGGGGGCGGTACACGACGTGCGATGCGGAGTGTCCGCACTTCTACCTCCAGATGACCAAAGGGACGGTCGAACCGAAGAAAAAAGTGGTCTTCGGGCCGGCTTATATGGTGGTCGAAGACGTGCCGATCTATCTGCTCGGGGTGCCGTTCGGCTTCTTTCCGCAGCAGGGGGCCCGGCATTCGGGCTTCATCATCCCGTCGGTCGGCGAGGAGGTGGTCAAAGGTTTCTTCTTGCGCGACGGGGGCTTCTACTTCGTTTTCAACGATTACGTCGACCTGAAACTGACCGGGGGCATCTACACCCTCGGCTCGTGGCAGGCGGGAGCGGCGTCGAGCTATCGGCGGCGGTATAAGTTCAACGGGAATTTCCAGTTCGATTTCGCCAAAGACATTTTCGGCGAGAAGGGGAGTGCGGACTACGTCAATCAGCAGAACATGCAGATCCGGTGGACGCACCAGCAGGATCCGAAGTTCCGGCCCAATTCGACCTTCTCGGCCAGCGTCAACTACTCCACGAGCAAGTACAACCGCTACAACGCGACGAACATGAACGACTACCTCTCGTCGCAGACCAGTTCATCGATCGCCTACTCCAAAAACTGGGTCGGGAAACCGTTCTCGTTCTCAATGAACGCCAGCCACAGCCAGAATATGCGTGACAGCAGCATGTCGCTCACCTTGCCGACCTTCGTCTTCAACGTCACGCGGATCAATCCCTTCAAACGGAAAAATGTGATGGGCAAGGAGCGGTGGTACGAAAAGATCGCCTTCACGTTCCAGACCAATTTCTCGAACAGCGTCTCGAACTTCAAGCAGGACGAGTTCATGAAACGGGATATGTTCGAACGGATGCGGTTCGGATTCCAGCACCAATTGCCGGTGAACGCTTCGTTCAACGTCCTGAAATACCTGAACGTGACGCCGGGGTTCAACTACACCGAACGGTGGTATTTCCGCAAGATTTATCAGGACTGGAATCCGGAGACCGAACGGGTCGAAAATACCGATACCACGCACGGGTTCTATCGGGTCTACAACTATGCGGCGTCGCTGTCGGCCAATACGCGGCTTTACGGGATGTATGAGCTCGGGCGGAAAGGGAAAATTAAATTGCGGCATGTGATGACGCCGAGCGTCAGCTTCTCGTATGCGCCGAACTTCGGGAAGGAGCGGTACGGCTATTATCGTACGATCCAGAGCGACAAGCATGGTGGGACGACGACCTATTCGCCGTTCGCCAACGAAATGTACGGGGTGCCGGGGAACGGCGAGAGCATGTCGCTGGGGTTCAGTATCGGGAATACGTTGGAGATGAAAGTGCCCAGCGCGCGGGATACGAGCGGCTTCCGGAAAATCAAGATTCTGGAGGCGTTCAATATCAGTTCGGGGTACAATTTTCTGGCCGACTCTCTGAAACTCAGTGTCTTCTCGGTCACCGCTCGGACGACGCTCTTCAAGGGGGTGAGTCTGAATATCAATGCTTCGTTCGACCCGTATATGGTGGACGAAACGGGGCGGCGGATCAATCGCTACGTGGCGGCGCACGGCAAGGGGCTGGCGCGGCTGACCTCGTTCAATACGGGGTTCAGTTATGGGTTCAGTTCGAAAGCGCGGCGCACGACGGGCGGCTCTTCGGGGCCGGCGGCGAGCAACAATCCGGACAACAGCACGTTGAGCGATGTCAATGCGGCGATGAACGATCCGAATCGGAACGGCGGATTTTTCAACCAGACGGAGAATCAGTATGCGGCGGCGATGCGGCGGGCGCAGTTGCTGGCCACGCAGTACTATGATTTCAATATTCCGTGGAGTTTTTCGTTCAATTACAGTTTCAGTTTCAGCCGGCCGGGCAATCGGATTACGCGGTCTCAGACGGTGAGTTTCAACGGGTCGGTGAACCTGACGGAGAAGTGGGCGGTGGAGTTCGGGGCCGGGTATGACTTCGAGATGAAGAAATTGACGCCGGGGACGGTGCTGATCCGGCGTGACATGCACTGTTTCCAGGCTACGTTGTCGTGGGTTCCGATCGGTTTCCGCCAGAGCTGGACTTTCTCGCTGCGGGCGAAATCCGCACTGTTGTCCGACTTCATCAAGTATAAGAAGAGCAATAGCTTTATTGACAACTATTACACTTATTAGCGTGGTGGACGGAGGCTCGTGTATTTGGAGAGGTTGTCTGCGTGTGGACAAAGAACGGGGGTAGAGGCTGCCAGTTGAAATGCGTAAGCATTTCCCGTCCACGGGACGTGGGGCCCGCGCGGCCTGAGCGCAGTCTCCTCCTGTAGTCAAAGCCGCGCGCCCCGCTAAAGGAGCGATTCAACTATTTCGGTGATAACCAAATATAGTTGAATCGCGTAGGCGCGAGTTTGATAGAAGTGGATCAAAGCTCGACCGCGCGCCACGCCTTAAGAGGGAAATAGTCAAAACTCGCTTGCGTGTTTTGACAAGATTTCCCAAGGCGCGCGAAAAAGCGGCGGAGCGAAAGCGGAGCCGCAGTGAGGCTGACACGGGGCAGAGAACTGGGCTGTGCTTGGGGCTGTGACTGTTCTTTGGGCTCGAAAACCGGTTACGGTTTTCGAGCCGCGCTGGGCCGAGCTGTTGGCTGAGCTTTTGCGGCTCGCAGAGCCGCCGGGCTTGCGGCGGGGCATCTTCGATGCCCGGGCCGGACGCCGCAGCCCGCACCCGACAGAATTGGACGAAAGTCCGAAACCAAATGGGCCGAGCTTCTGCGGCTCTTAGAGCCGCGCAGTCCGCCGCCCCGGCAGGCGGAGGGCTGCAACTCGTCGGTGCTCGTTGCTGCTCACCGCTGGCGGCGAACTACTATAGGCCGAGAGCGAATAGCGCGATTCAGAGAATCGCCGTCTTCGGCGCGCAGCGAACGCCGAAGGCGGGCGCCGGGGGGCGCGCCCGAGGAAGAATGGACGAACAGTACAGAATGGGGCGTTGTAGTTGCGGTTTGAAGAACCGCGCGGGCCGGCCGCCTGCCCACGGGCGGCCCGCAACACGCCGCTCCGCGTCGAGAGTTGCCGTTCCTCCCGGGCGTCCGACCCGCTATCAAGTTAGAATAGGGGTAGCTCCAGCCCATTGCCCACCGCGGGCCCGCGGCGTTTATTCCGAGAGGCAACGCAACTGACGACCGTAAGTGCGGTAGTACCAGTGACTGGGCTGGACAGCCTCCATGACGAAACGCAAATAAATGCCGTTCGTCCCATTGGTCGAAACCGACCAGACAGCACCCTCGTAACCGACGTTTGCCGGTTCGCCCGAACCGGCGCTGCGGAAGTCCGGGGCGGGAAACCTCTCTATAACCGATTTTTTCGGTCAATCCCTTGAAAAAGATATGAATACACTTCGAAAAGTGGTTTTCTATACCCTCGGTTGCAAACTCAACTTTTCCGAAACGGCAACCATTGCCCGACAGTTCAAAGAGGGCGGTTTCGTGCGGGCCGGAAAGGGAGAACGAGCCGATATCTGCGTGATCAATACCTGTGCGGTCACGGAACATGCCGAGAAGAAATGCCGGAATATCGTTCGGAAAGCAGTACGGGAACACCCCGGAGCCATCGTTGCCGTGACCGGATGTTATGCCCAGCTGCGGCCTCAGGAGCTGGCCCGGATCCAAGGGGTGGATATCGTGACGGGAAATCACGAGAAAGGAATGCTTTACGACCAGGTGGCCGGACTATTGGGGCGAGGCGAGCGGACGGTCGAAGTACATGCCTGCGCCGCTGAGGAGATTCGATCGTTTTTTGCGGCTTTTTCCGTCGGGGACCGTACCCGGGCGTTTCTGAAAGTGCAGGACGGATGCGATTACCGGTGTGCGTATTGCACGATTCCGGATGCCCGGGGCGCCAGTCGCAATATCCCCGTGTCGGAGCTGGTGGCCGAGGCGCGCGAAATCGCGTTCCGTGGAGTGAAAGAGGTGGTGCTGACGGGGGTGAATATCGGGGATTTCGGTCGGACGACCGGCGAACGTTTCCTGGATTTGATCCGTGCGCTGGAGGAGGTCGAAGGGATCGACCGCTACCGGATATCCTCCATCGAGCCGAACCTCCTGACGGATGAAGTGATCGCATTTTGCGCTCAGTCTGCGAAGTTTATGCCCCATTTCCATATCCCGTTGCAGGCGGGGACGGATCGGGTGTTGCGGATGATGCGTCGGCGGTACGATACGGCGCGGTTTGCGGAACGGCTCGACCGGGTGCGCGAGGCGATGCCGGATGCGTTTGTCGGAGTGGATGTGATTGTAGGGTTTCCGGGCGAGACGGAGGCGGATTTCGAGGCGGCGTATCGTTTTCTTGCCGAGCGGATACGACCGGCGTTTCTCCATATCTTCCCGTATTCGGTGCGGCCGGGGACGCCGGCGGCGGAGCTGCCGGATCGCGTTTCGCCGCAAGAGGCCGCGCGGCGGGTGGAACGGCTGGGCGAGTTGTCGGCCCGGTTGCACGGAGCGTTTTACGACCGTTTCGTCGGTTCGGTTCGTCCGGTGCTTTTCGAGTCGACGGTGCGGGAGGGACAGATGGTCGGATTTACGGACAATTATATCCGGGTCGCGATGCCGTATCGATCGGAGGTGGTGAACCGGATCGTGGCGGTCGAACTGGGAGAGGGTCGGACGACGTCGTCCGGATATGCGGGCGGCGAGGAGTGTTTGTCGGGTCGGCCGCTCGAGATAGGGTAGAGAGGTTGCCTGTTGCTTGGGGTAGAGGCTGCCGGTAGAACGCCCTGTGGGCTCGTTTATTCCGAGAGGCAACGCAACGGAAGACCGCGGGCACGGTTGTATGTGCTGCTCGAGAGAAGACTTGTCGTATAGAAATCCAGACTCACACCAAAGATATTACAGGCTGACGAAGACCAATTGTAACCACCCTGGCCGATACCACTGGGTTCGCCTAAATGAGTGTTGCGGCAGCCCGGCGCGGGATGCGACTCCTATTTCCGTGTCTCCGGCGGCGCTTTCCGCGTCACCTTCCGGATCAGGAAGTTTTTGAAATCCTCATCGGTCACGAAAACCCGTACCGCCTTGTCCGCCGGCAAAATCTGACGGAATTTCGCCATGTAATCCGCCATCAATTTCCGCTCGGCATCCATAACCCCCAGTACGATTTCGAACTGCCGCTCCGCATCGCGCCCCTCCCGGATCGCCCGATGTGCCGCATGCCGTTTCCGGCCCAACTCCCGCCGGGCGCTCCAATATTCGTTGTAAACCGGCCAGAAACGTTGCGATTGCTCCGGAGTGAGTTGCAGCGCATCGCTGAAAAAGCCGATTTTCAGCTCTCTGATTTCATCGGCCTGAGGCGGCCGTTCCTGCTGCGGCATCGTTTCCCGTGCCTGCGCCCCGGTTCCCGAAACACATAAGATAATCAGCCCCCCCAGAAATCCTCCCGCACAGCGAAAGAGTGTGCTCCGAAAGGAGCCGTTAGATGTAAATATGCGGTTCATTTTCAGAAAAATAGCTTGAAATTATTCGTTGTCGTTTTCCAGCAGATCCGCGAGATCGACCCCGCCGTATCCGTAGATGTCCAGATAGTCGGTCACCGCCTCCGCCAGCAACGTCTGCTGCGTCCCATCGTCCTCATCCGACAAGTAGTCCTGCAACTCTTCGATGTCTTCGGAGTAGAGCCGGTATCCCAACAGCGTCTCGCTCGTCTGCCCCTCCTGTACCAATAACTCGCGCTGCTGTGCCCGATATCCCGTGAAATAGAATCCGACGGTCGCGAAAAGCACCAGACAACCGAACGCCCCCGCCAAACCCGCCATCCGTCCGAGCCGCCCCCACCGACTTCCCCCCACAGCCGCAACCCTCTCCGCAGCCGAGTCTTCCGCGACCCGTTCGCGCAGCGTGTTCCGCAACTCCGCAAAATAGCCCTCCGGCACCCGATACGGATGCCCTTGCCGAGGCGTGTGCGACGATATGTTCCGAGGCGTGTTCATGTGTGCGATTTCTGCGTTGCTTTGTCCCTTTGACGCTCGGCCCGGAGCGGAGTTTAATCCCGGGCGGAAATTATTTTATGGCCCGGAGCCGATTATTCCCCCGAGTCGGAAGTCTCATCGAGAGTCGGGGTGAAGTCCGAACCCGACCACTCTTCCCGCACCCACCGTTCGACCTTTGCCGCCGCGTGGTGGTACGAAGCCTTCAAAGCGCCCACCGATGTCTCCAGTACCGCAGACATCTCTTCGTAAGGCATTTCGTCCCAGTACCGCAGCGTGAAGACGGCCCGTTGTTTGGCCGGCAGCCGACTGACCGCCCGCGCCAAGGCCCGTTCGATGCCCTCACCGTCGATCAGCCCTTCGCTCCCCGCGATGCGGTCGAACCCCGCGCCTCCGTCGTCTAAGGAGGCGAAAAGTCCTGACCGCCGGCTGCGCAGCAGGCTCAGCGACTCGTTGATCGCAATGCGATAGAGCCACGTGAAGAGTCCCGAATCGCCCCGAAAGTCGCCCACGGCGTTCCAACCCTTCAGGAAGACGTTCTGGACGACGTCATCGGTGTCGTGGTGGCTCACGACCAGTTTCCGCACCGTCCAGTAGATCCGTTGACTGTACCGATCGACCAGTTCGACGAACGCGGCTTCGCGTTCCGTCGGGTCGGCGGAGCGGAGGCGGTCGAGCAGTCGGGTGTCGTCGGTAGCGGTCATGGTCGATTCTTTTCCCGGTAGACGAGCGGGGTTATTTCAAGCGGTGGAAGTAGTAGAGTTCGTGTTCGGGCAGGAGTTCCGGGTGGAGAATACGGATCAGGTCGGCCAGCACGCGATCCGGTCGCACGACGCCGGATTCCCAGAAGTCGCTCCCTCCCTTCGGCGTGATCCGCGCATTGTTGTTGAAGACCCGTCCCTCGCGCACCACTGGCAGCCCGGCGAAACGATGATTGTCCGCTTTCAGCTGCGCCAGGTTTTGCGCCATCCCCGGCGCCAGCCAATAGTCCGCCTCCTGCATCAGCACCCAGGCGTGTTCGGCGCTCACCGGCCGGCTGGCGTCGTTGTCCGTCCCCCGGCCGAGGTAGTCGCCTCCCGCCTCGCGCACCAATCGGGCCATATAGCTCCGATCTCCCGGCAGGTACCAGACGTCGCGATACGGCGCATTCAGCATCACTTTGGGGCGCCCCACGGCCGAACTGTCCGACGCCGGAATCCGGGTGGCCAGTTCCCGGTAACGCGCCTCGATTCGGTTGAAATACAAGATCGCTTCGTTCAGTTTCCCGGTCAGCAAACCGAACGGCACGATCCACTCCGCCCGGCCCAGCGGATCGTTCTCCAGATAGTCGGCGATATAGACCACCGGCAGCCCCAGCTGCCGCAACTTCGTCACCGCCGTGTGCTCGCCCCCCACGCCGTAGATGAAGACGACGTCGGGCCGTAGCGCGACGATGGTTTCGAAGTCGAGGTTCGTGTCGTAGCCCACCTCTTTCACGGCTCCGGTATGTACCGCCGGGTTGGCGATGAAGTCGATTCCCGACGCGCCCCTGACTACCGAGACCTCGCCGAGCGCGTCCAAAAACGCGACGTGGGTCGAAGACATGCAGACGGCCGACCGGATCGGATATCGGATCTCTCCTTCCCGCACCGTGGCCGCCGTGTCAGGAACCAGCCTGTAATCGTACACCGTATTTTCCGCCCCCTGCCACGGATTGCGCACCCGCAGCAGTGTGGAACGGTCGTCGTTCAGCGTGTCGCCCAGCAGTTCGAACCGCTCGGCATACCGGCTTCGATAAATCGGCGCCCAGGCGGTGGTGTCGTCCGCTCCGCCTCTTTCGCCCGAAGGCCCGCCGCACGAAACGACTCCCGAAAGCACCGCACAAGAGAGGATGGAGGCCCGAATGGTTCTGAGGATGGGGTTGTCGAACTTCATACGACAAATATAGTGAATGGGTTTGGAACGAAGTTTGCTTTAGGAGGGAAATAAACACCAATCATCGTTTCACACTATAAACATTCTATTCGTTATGAAATTCGAACTTCCTGCTTTACCGTATGCGCTCAATGCGCTCGAACCGACCATGAGCGCGCGCACGCTCGAATTCCACTGGGGGAAACACGAGGCGGCGTATATCAACAACCTCAATGGGTTGATCGAGGGGACGCCGCTCGAAAACGACACGTTGGAGGAGATTGTCCGCAAGGCGGACGGGGCGATCTACAACAATGCGGCACAGGCGTGGAATCATATCTTCTTTTTCTTCCAGCTGGCGCCGAACGGGCAGCATGAACCGAGCGGTCTGCTGCGGGCGGCGATCGACCGCGATTTCGGCTCTTTCGAGGCTTTCCGCGAAGGGTTCGCCAAGGCGGGAGCGACATTGTTCGGATCGGGTTGGGCCTGGTTGTCGGTCGATGCGGACGGACGGCTGGCGATCACTCAGGGGCCGAATGCGAAGAATCCGTTGCGTGACGGGGCGATTCCGCTGCTCACGGCGGATGTCTGGGAACACGCCTATTATCTGGACTACCAGAATCGTCGGCCGGACTATTTGGCGGCTTTCTGGAATCTGGTGGATTGGAAGGTGATCGAAAAACGGTACGAGGATACGTTGTAGGGCGGGCCTTTGTACATTACGGGCTATCTTTCGTCGGCTGTCGGTTTCGACCGGACAGGGGTGAAAGACGGCCTTTTTTCGTGCCGGCGCCGTTTATTCCGAGAGGCAACGCAACTGAAGACCGTAAGCACGATGGTTTGTATGGGAAGAATCGAAATTTGTCGGGCCGAAATTCAGAAACATTCCATTGTTCTCTTGGGTAGACGCAGACCAACCGTAACCGTATTCGCCGTTACCGCCCGTTATGCCCAATCCGGAGTTGCGGTAGCCCGGGGCGGTGTCGCTCGGCGATCAAACCGGATACCCATGATCCGATAAACTTACCGAAAATCGATGATTTCGGTGTCCGGGTGCGAAGCCCGATCGAAACGGAACGTCTTGTCCGTTACCGGAATGTTGACTTTCCACTCTTTGATTTGCAGCTCGATCGGGCGATCGTTTCCCGTCGCCGCGATCGAGATGCGTACCGGCAGCGAGGTCGCCGGATCGATGTAAAGCGTCAGAGCCGTGTAATCCGCCGTCGTCTGTTTCGGTTTCAAATTCACCACCTGCAATTTCTTTCCCTGCGTCGTCGTGATGGCCGGTAAAGAGCTGTGTTCGAAATCTTTCGGATCGACGTTCATTAACTTCGCCGGATTGGAAAGGATGTTCGGATCGGCCGGATCGAGCTGCTCGACAGTCACCTCCTGTGCCTTCGGCAGGTAGTTCCACAGCGTCGTCCCGTCATAATAGAGCTCCTGTCCGAAAACCGAGGCGGCGAATCGCCTACCGCTCACCGTCAAGGTTCCTGCCGTCGTCCCCTCGCCTTCAATCGTGGCGGTGAAGCCCACCCGATAGCTCTTGTAGGACTGAATTTTCGTGCGCACAGCGTTCAGCAGCGTTTCCGAATGCTGGTCGGCCCGGACGGCGGCGAAACTCAGGAAAAGGATCGAAAGGAGGAGAAAACGTTTCATAAACAGCTTGAATCGCAATGGGTTATAGGTTGTCGAGGATCATCTCCAGCGACATCGGATCGGTGACCAATACCTGTCGCGGTTTCCCGCCTCCCTCGCTGTGCCCCACGATGCCGGCAGCCTCCAACTGGTCGATCAGCCGTCCTGCCCGGTTGAACCCGATCGAGAATTTGCGCTGAATGGTCGAAGCCGAACCCTGCTGATTGGCCACCACGTAGCGTGCCACCTCCTCGAACAGCGAGTCCCGTTTGGCCAGCACATCGCCGCTCGCCGCAGAAGACGATGAGTCGTCGCCCTCCGGCGTGTATTCCGGCAGTTCGTAAGCCGACGGATAGCCCTGTTGGTGCTCGATGTGATCCGTAATCCGCTCGACTTCAGGCGTATCGATAAAGGCGCACTGCACGCGTGTAACTTCGCTCCCCGTGGAGATGAGCATATCCCCGCGTCCTACCAGCTGGTTGGCTCCCGGCTGGTCGAGAATCGTCCGCGAGTCGATCATACTGGTCACCCGGAACGCGATCCGTGCCGGGAAATTGGCCTTGATCACCCCCGTAATGATATTTGTCGTCGGTCGCTGGGTCGCGATAATCAGGTGAATCCCCACCGCTCGTGCCAGCTGGGCGATTCGGGCAATCGGAGTTTCGATCTCCCGCCCGGCGGTCATAATCAGGTCGGCGAACTCGTCCACGATCACCACGAAGTAGGGCAGGAACCGATGTCCCTTTTCCGGATTGAGCCGCCGGTTGATGAACTTTTCGTTGTACTCCTTGATGTTCCGCACCTTGGCCGCCTTCAGCAGGTCGTACCGGGCGTCCATTTCGATACACAGCGAGTTGAGGGTGTAGATGACCTTCTGCGTGTCGGTGATAATCGCCTCGTCCTCGGTCGGCATCTTGGCGAGGAAGTGCTTTTCGAGCTTGGAGTACAGCGTTAGTTCGACCTTTTTCGGGTCCACCAGCACGAATTTCAGTTCGGCCGGATGTTTCTTGTACAGGAGCGAGGTGATGATGGCGTTCAGCCCGACCGATTTCCCCTGTCCCGTCGCCCCGGCCACCAACAGGTGGGGCATCTTGGCGAGGTCGAAGACGAATGTTTCGTTCTGGATCGTCTTTCCGAGCGCCACCGGCAGGTCGGCCCGCGAGTCGTGGAATCGCGGCGATTTGATGACCGAGTACATCGAGACGACCTCCTTGTTTTTGTTCGGCACCTCGATCCCCACCGTCCCCTTGCCCGGAATCGGCGCGATGATTCGTATCCCTAATGCCGAAAGGCTCAACGCGATGTCGTCTTCGAGATTTTTGATCTTGCTGATCCGCACCCCGGGCGCCGGAACGATCTCGTACAGCGTCACCGTCGGCCCGATCGTCGCTTCGATCGTGTCGATCCGGATGCCGAAGTTTTCGAGCGTCGTGACGATCCGGTTCTTGTTCTCGACCAACTCCTGGTCGGTGACGACCACCCGTTTCGTATGGTCGTCCAGCAGCTCGATCGGCGGTTTCCGGTAGTGCGACAGTTCCAAAGTCGGATCGTACAGGTCGCTGTTGTTGATCACTTCGTCCTCCACCTGCTCCTCTTCCGGCTGCTCGACGATGAAACTCCCCGTCTCCTCTTCCCCCTCCGTCGCATGCAGTTCCGGCTGTCTTTCGGTCGTCGGTTCGGGTGTGAAGACCGGTCGCTGCGGAGCCACAATCGGCTCCTCGACCGTCGGCTGCAAAGGTATTTTTCGTGCCGTAGTCGCCGGTTTTTCCGTTTCCGTTACCGGTGTCGGTGCCGACATGGAAGGCGGCATAGCCGGTTCGTCTATCGGTCGCGTCGCGACGGTGAACGGTACCTCTTCTTCCACCGCTTCCGTTCTTTCCGGCACGATCCCTGTCGGAACAGGCGGTGCGATCGAGGCCGAGTAACGATACGGATCGTAATAGTAGCTCTGCCAGTCGAACGAGTAGATGATGGGCTGGCTCCACTCGTCGTAGCCCATCAGGTAGCCCCACGAACCGTCGTAGTTCTGTACCAGACGTGCCCGTTCAGCCGCCTCGGGCCGATAAGCGGTCTCGTAGGTGAACGCACTCTCCTGTGCCGTCCAGTTCGGATCGACGAAAGGCGAATACCCTCCGTTCTGTATCGGGTACTCCGGATACATCGGCGCATCCGGCTCGATCTCCGTTCCCATCATCTCCATCGCCAAAGGCGGCTGTTCGTAGACGGGCGGAGGAAGAGGCACCGTTTCCGGTTCGTTCTGCGGCGCAGCTTCGGCTGCGGTCTCTGCGACAGCAGGAGCCGGTTTCGCCTCCCCATCGGTCGGCGGTGTCGCCGGTTCCGCATCCATTCCTGGGGCCGGTTGTTGTTCGGCCAATGCCTGCCGCCGGACTTCCGCCTCTGCCTTGAGGCGCATCATCTTTTTCCGGGCCTGCAAACGTTCCAGCTCTTGCCGCACGTGTCGCTCTTCACGTTTGCGCCGGGCGTATGCCCGGTATTTCGAAACGGCTTGCCGGATGGCTAAATGATTGGCGTAGTAGAGAATCCCTACGAACGCTGCGATAATCAGCAGCGACGTCCCTTCGTATCCGATCATGGCGTTGAGCCATTGGGCGATAAAGATGCCGTGAGCTCCGCCCCATCCGGAGCCGATAATTTGCGGGTCGGGGCCGAAGAAGTGTCCTGCGCCGATCGACCCGACGATCATCAGCAGGATGAGCGATCGGATAACGCGCCGGATCCGCAAAGCCCTTACCCGCAGCAATTTGAGCGCGATGCAGAAGAGGATGACCGGCACGAGTTCACCGAAGATGCCGAACCAGCGGCCGATGATGCTTTGTGCGAGAATAGCTCCGATGCGTCCTCCCCAGTTCAGGGCGTCCTGCCGCACATCGACGAAGAGGTTGCTCCACGTCGCGATGTTCTGGTCTACGTCCCAGTAGATGAGGTAAGAGAAGGTCGAAACGGCCAGATAGCCCGACAGGAAGAGCAGGATCAGGCTGAGCCAGATATACCGGTCGGTGTGGTTATCCTGACTCTCCGGATCGATCCGCGACGCGGGACGTTTGGTCGGTTTCGCCGTTTTATTGTTGGAGGAGGAGGGTCGGGTGGTCGGCTTCGTTTTGGCTCGATTCGTCGGGGTCGCCGCGCCCGATCGTGACGAAGAGGCCTTGCGGGTGGCGGCAGGTGAGTAGTCCCGCCGGGCCCGGCTGTTATCGGAAGCCTCCGTTGAAGCCGTCCGCCGGCTGGTCACCCGTTGCACCCGCTCCGTCCGGAGCCGATCCGGGGAGGACGCACCGGAGCGCTCCGCCGGTTTGCGGCGGAGTTCCCGATCGCGCTGTGCGCGTCGGACGAGTTCGTCGGTTTGTCGTTTGCCGGTGGCCATAGGGTGTTATCGCTTCCGCAGTCGGGCGGCGTATTGTTCGGCGCGGAGCTGCAGTCGTTCGGCTGCTTCGGTTCCGCCGGTGCTGATAAAATGGTGTGTCGGAGCCTCTGTCGTGGCTCCGTCCGGTTCGTAAAGCAGGCCGGATGTGGCTAAAATCTCTTTCGTGTGCCGCGCAATGGCCTCTGCCGGATCGATCAGGCGCATATCGCGTCCGTTGATGATGCGTTCGATCTGGGGCGCGAGCAGCGGAAAGTGGGTGCAGGCGAGTACCAGCCGATCCGCTCCCGCCGCTAACAGCGGTTCGATATAGCCGCGCAGCAATCGCTCCGTCTCCGGCGCCTCTTCGAGTCCCTGTTCGACTGCTTCGACCAGTCCGTTCCCGGCCACCGGAATGACCCGCACGCCCGAGGCATATCGCCGGGCCGTAGTCCGGAACATCTCGCTGCGGACGGTAAATTCGGTGCCGAGCACGCCGATAATACCGCTCCGCGTCGTCTCGGCCGCCGGTTTCACGGCGGGTTCCAGGCCGACGAAAGGCATCTCCGGCCACTCCTCCCTGAGTGTCGCAATAGCCGCCGTCGTAGCGGTATTGCAGGCCACGACGATGATCTTGACCCCCTCCGTCAGCAAGGTCTCGACTCCGGCCCGCACCAACTGCACGATTTCTTTCCGTGCTTTCCCGCCGTACGGACAGTGGGCGGTATCGGCCCAGTAGATCGTCTCCTCGTGAGGCATCGCCCGGACAAGGGCGGTCCGGATGCTGATGCCGCCCATGCCGGAGTCGATGATGCCGATGGGGGAGCGAAAGTCGGGGTGCATGCGTGCGTCGGGTTTTACGGGTAACAAAGATACGAAAAAGGAGGACGCCGTCGAAAATTTTCGGCGGCGTCCGTCAGGTATCGAATCGGAAATCCGATTATTTCGTAATCCCGAGCGATTTCTTCACCAACGGCAGCACGTTGATCATCTCCGATTCGTTGTAGTAGGCCAAAGCCCCCGCAACGAGATCGAACACAGCCGTCAATCCCTGTTCCTTACCTACTTTCACGACCGCCGCCTGTGCCTTTTCCATCACCGGACGGAAGAGTTCCATCTGTTTGTTGTTGAGCTCCTGTTGGGCCGACTGCTGGAACTCTTCCAAGCGGGTTTGCAGATCGAACAACTCTTTCTCCTTTTGTTTCCGGATGGTTTCGGACATGGTGCTGAGCCCGTTGGTAAACTCGGTGCTTTTTTTTGTCATTTCTTCGCGCATCGAGGTGAACTGGCTTTCGAGGTCGTTGCTGAGCTGTGCCAGCTGTACCCGCACCGAGTCGCTTTCCGGCATCGCTGCGATCAGTTCCTGCGAGTTGATGTAGCCGAACTTCTGCTGTGCATTCGCCATCCCGGTGCCGATAAACAAGAGTGCCGCCGCAGCCGCGACGAAGAGGGATTTCTTTGCAATTTTCATGGTGTGATATGTGTTATTTTGTTTTCCGATTGGTTTCTCTATGCAAACATCGTGCTTTTTTTCGAGATTAGAAAGTCTGGCCGAGCGAGAAGCTGAATTTGCTCCCCGCAGCCTTTCCGTTCGAGTCGGAGGTCTGGTCGAAGCCGTACCCCCAGTCGATCCCGAGCATCCCGAGGTAAGGCAGGAAGACCCGCAGCCCGATCCCTGCCGACCGTTTCAGGCTGAACGGTTTGAACTCTTTGAGTTCGGTAAAAGCGTTCCCCGCTTCGCCGAAAGCCAGTGCATAGACCAAAGTTCCCGCCGTCCGCACCAGCGGATAACGTACTTCGACGGTGTATTTGCTGAATATCCGGGCGTAAATCCCGTAATCCGCCATCGGAGTCAAGGCATTGTTTTTGTACCCGCGCAACCCGATGGTCTCCACCCCGTACATACTGTAGCCCGACAATCCGTCCCCCCCCATCTGGAACCCTTCGAACGGCGAGGGCTTGTTCTTGTCGTAATGTCCCAGGTATCCGAACTGCGCCCGCGCCATCAGCACCAGTTTGTTGTTGCTCGAAAGCGGCACGAACCATTGGGCATTCAGCTGCCACTTGTGGTATTCGATCCATTTGTAGCGTTCGCGGTCGGTCATGGGCTTGCTGTAGTCCTTCCCGTCGAATGCCGACCACGGCGGAGTCAGCGCCGCCGAAATGTCGAATTTCGATCCCCGGGTCGGGTATTGCTGAATGTCGTCCACCGAGTTGCGCGACAATCCCAAATTGAGCGCCAGCGTGTTGCAGCTCCCGTCCTTGACGATGAAGTAGTCCCAGTTATAGAGGTTGTAGGTCTGCATCGTCAGTCCCGCCGACAAGACGAAGTATTGGTCCGGCCAGTTGAGCCGTTTCCCGATTCCGACCGTTCCGCCGATGGTTCCGAAGTGGGCCGTCGCTTTCTGTCCCAGATGATAGGCGTTGGTCTCGCGCGAGGTGTAGAACGATACCGAGAGCGAGGTCGGTTTCCGCCCTCCGAGCCACGGTTCGATGAAGTTCACCGACAGTGCCCGATAGTAGCTCCCGTTGGTCTGCACCTGGAGCCCGATGGTCTGGTTGTCTCCCGCCGGATACGGTCGCCAGGCCTTTTTGTTGAAGAAGCTGCGCAACGAGATGTTGGTGAAATTGACTGCTACAGAGGCAATAAACATCCCGGCGCCCCAACCCCCGGAGAGTTCGAGTTTGTCGTTGGGCACCTCGGTCAGCGAGTAGTTGATGTCCACCAGCTCCTGCTGTACGTTCGGATTGACGTTCGGCATCAGCGTGGCGGCGTCGAACTGTCCCATGGTCGCCAGCCGCTGGTAGGTCTGCATCAACAAAGCCTGGCTGTAGAGTTCGCCCGGCATGGTCGAGAGTTCGCGACGGATCACATGGTCGTTCGTCCGTGTATTCCCGTCGAAGGTAACGTTCTTGATCCGGAACTGGCTCCCCTCGATAATCCGGATCTCGACGTCCACCGAGTCTCCCGGCACGACCGTCTCCACCGGATCCGCCATAAAGGCCAGATATCCCTGATCCTTATAGGTATTCGCGATCGACATGTCGGTCGGCATCTGTCCGTTGAGCCGGGTGTTCATCGTCTCGCTGTCGTACACGTCTCCTGATTTCAGGCCGATCGTCCGCGCCAAGGTCTCCGTCGGATAGAGGGTGTTGCCTAACCAACTGATGTTCCGGTAGTGGTATTTGTTCCCCTCCTTGAGTTTGATGTAGATCCCCATCCGCTTCGGTTTGCCGGGAATGGGGTAGAGCGAGTCGGCAACGATCTCGGCATCGCGATACCCCTGCGATTTGGCGTAGTTCCGCACCTTTTCCAAATCCTCTTCGAAATCTTTTTCGTTGAATTTGGAGCTGCGGAAGATGTTGATACTCACCTTGTGTGTCTTCTTCATCGAGCGGGCCAGCTTTTTGGCCGAGAGGTGGTCGTTTCCGGCGAACTGAATCTCGCCGATCCGCACCTTGTCGCCGCGGTCGATGTTGAAGTGGACGATCACCGCCGTCTTGACCAGCGAATCCGGCGTCACCGTGTAGTCGATTTTGGCGTTCCGGAAGGCCTTTTCGTCGTAGTATTTCCGGATGAGGTTCATGCAGGTGGTCAGCAGGTAGTCCGACAGTTCGGCATTCTGCCTCAGCCGGAGTTTCTCTTCGAGGTCTTTCCGTTCGCTCCCCTTGACGCCGACGAAGTCCCAGCCGCGCACCTGCAGCTTCTCGCGCACGTAGAGGTCGAGATCGACCGTATCCCGGTCGCGAATCGTAGTTCCGACTTTCATATTGGCGAAGAACCGCCGGTCGAGCAATCCCCGCGTGGCGATCGTAATGGCCTCTCCCGGAATCGTGATGGTGTCGCCGACCGCAATCCCGAGGTTGTCGACGATCATCTGGGGATCGACCGCCAGAGCCCCGTGCACGCGGATTTTACCGACGACATACGGTTTCGGCTGGGCTTTGAAATCGACCCGCGGCAAGGCGTCGAGCTCCCGGTCGACCGACTGGCCGAGCAGGGAGTCGTAGATCGGCATCATGGAACTCATGACCCGGAATATGGAGTCGGGAGCGGCGATCTGCTGCCCGCGGGCAATAGATACGGCTCCCGTTGTCACGATCAGTATCGTTGCGAAAATCAGTCGTCTTACCATCCTCATGCGTCTCAGTGTTCGGTCTTGTCTCTTTTGACGTGGTATATCTATAGCGGTCGGTCTGTCGCCGTTGGTTTCAGAGCTGTCCGAATCGTCGTTCTCGTTGCCGGTACGCCTCCAAAGCCCGGGTGAATTGCGCTCCGTCGAATTCCGGCCAAAGGGTGTCGGTGAAATAGAGTTCGGTGTAGGAAAGTTGCCACAGCAGGAAGTTGCTGAGGCGTTGTTCTCCGCTGGTGCGGATCAGAAGTTCCGGATCCGGCATCCCCCGGGTGGTCAGGTGCGCCGAGATCAATTCCGGCGTAATCTCCTCCGGATTCAAGTCTCCCCGCCGGACGCATTCCCCGATTTGCCGGGTCGCCTCGGTCAACTCCCACCGGGCGCTGTAGTTGAGCGCTACGTTGAGTGTCATCCGTAATTTGCCCTCCGGAATCTCCGCCGTCCGGGCCTTGTGGATGCTTTCCTGCAAGGTCTGCGGCAGCGACGCGAGGTCGCCGATGAAGTTCATCCGAATCCCCGCTCCGGTCAGCGTGTCGAGCTCGGAGAGAATCGCTCCGGCAATGAGCGACATGATGCCGTCCACCTCCTCCTCCGGCCGTCCCCAGTTTTCGGTCGAGAAGGCATAGATCGTGAGGTATTCGACCCCTGCTTCCGCCGCCGTCCGCACCACTTCGCGCACGGCGTCCACCCCGTGCCGGTGTCCGTAGAGGCGTTCTTCGCCCTGTCCTTTGGCCCACCGTCCGTTGCCGTCCATGATGACGGCGACGTGTCTCGGCGTCGGCGTTGCGGAGAGGGGTATGTGGTTCTCTTTCTGTGTCATAAAGCGGGTGAAAGCATATTTTCCGCATCGCGGTCACCAAGAGGAGACCGGGTGGAAAAACTTTCGGCGACGACGACCGGCGTCGGTCGATGCAATGTGCAAATATAGAATTTTATTTCGGCTTCGCGATGCTGCGGGTCCCTTTTTCCCGGAAGCGGCCGTCCGGACCCCGGACGGCCTTATTGCCGTTCGAACCGTTGCCGCTGCGCTTCGAAGAGGATAACGGCCGCCGCCGCGCTTACGTTCAGCGATTCGATCCGCCCCACGAGCGGAATGCCCGCCTCGACGTCGCACAACCGCAGCACCTCGCGCGAGATGCCTTTGTCTTCCGCCCCCATGACGATGACGGTCGGTTTCGTGAAGTCGACTTCGTAGACCAGCGTATTGCTCTTTTCCGTAGCCGCCACGCACTGCATGCCGATCCCCTTGAGCAGCGCGATGGCTCCTTTGAGCGATCCCGCCCGACAGACCGGAATCAGGGTCAGCGCCCCCGCCGAACTTTTGATCGCTTCGGCATTGACCGGGGCGGAGTTCTTGGCCGGCATGATCAAAGCCGCCGCCCCCGCACACTCCGCGCTCCGGGCGATTGCGCCGAAGTTCCGGACATCGGTCACCGAGTCCATCAGCATGACTAACGGCGTTTCGCCCGCCGCGATTTTCGTTTCGAGCTCTTCGGCCAGTTCGTTGATGTCCTTATAGGAGATCGCCGCCACGACCGCCGCCACCCCCTGGTGGTTCCCGTTGCGGGTCAGCCGGTTGAGCTTTTCGACCGGTACCTCCTGAATATGGATGCCCGCCTCCAGCGCCTGTTCCCGCAGGGCGTTCGCCGCGCCGACATGCGCCCGCTCCGCCGCCGCAAGCGTCTCGCCCGCCGTCTTCCGGAAGTAGATTTTTTCGATCTCCGTCCCCGCTTCGATCGCCTCGCGCACCGGATGGATGCCGAAAATCATGTTCTCCGGCGCCTTCTGTTCCGCCTTTTTGTCGAATGCGGGTTTGGATTTGTCGCTCCGCTTGCGCTCTGTGACAGGCTGCGGCCTGAAATCGCCGCGGGGCTCGGCATCTGCCGGCCGGCGGTAAAAGCTCTTTTTCGTCGAAGGGTTGTCGTTATCGAATGCCATGATTTTCTAATTTTTCGGTCGTTTCGGCCCACTCCTGCATCGTGGTGTCCAGCTTGGTTTTCAGTTGGTTGTACTCTTCGAACAGGGCCATCGTATATTGTTCCGGATCCATCAGGCGCGTTTCCAGAGCCGAGGTCTGTCGCTCCAGTTCCGCAATTTCACCCTCTAATTTGGCCACCGCGTTCCGCAGCCGTGTCACCTGCCGATCCCGCTCTTTCTTTTCGGCGTACGAGAGCTCCGGCCGCTTCTTCTGTTCCGGCTGTTTCGGCGCGGTGGGCTTGGCGGAAACCGCCGGAGTAGGGGAGGCGGAGCGTTCGATCTCGCGCATATTCTCGATCTGCCGGGCCCTCAGGAAGTCGTAAATCCCCCCCAGATGCTCCTTGACCCGCCCGTCGCGGAATTCGTAGACTTTGCTCACCAGCCCGTCCAGAAACTCGCGGTCGTGCGAGATCACCAGCACCGTCCCGTCGTAAGCCATCAGCGCCCGCTTGAGGATATCTTTCGACCGCATGTCCATGTGGTTGGTCGGTTCGTCGAGAATCAGCAGGTTGTACGGCTCCAGCATCAGCCGGGCCATCGCCAGCCGCGACCGCTCCCCGCCGCTCAGCACCTTGACTTTCTTGTCGATCTCCTCGCCCCGGAAGAGGAAAGCCCCCAGGATATCTCTGAGTCGTGTCCGGATATCCCCCACGGCCACCCGATCCAGCGTGTCGAATACCGTGAACTCCCCGTCCATCAGGTCGTCCTGGTTCTGGGCGAAGTAGCCGATGTGCACATTATGCCCCGTTTTGGTGAAACCCTCGGTCGCGGCGATTTCGTTCAGCACCATCCGCACGAAAGTGGTCTTTCCCTCGCCGTTTCGCCCCACGAGGGCTACCTTTTCGCCCCGCTCCACAACGATATTGGCCCCAGAGAAGACATGTTTCTCCGCCTTGTCTCCCTTCGCGGAAAAGGTCATGCCGGCCTCCTTGGCCTCCACGACCACCTGTCCCGAGCGCGGAGCCGACGGAAAACGGATGTTCAGCGTGGCATTGTCCTCCTCTTCGATCTCGATCCGGTCGAGCTTTTCGAGCTGCTTGATCCGCGACTGCACCTGGTTCGACTTGGTCGGTTTGTAGCGGAATTTTTCGATGAACTCTTCCGTTTTTTCAATCATCCGCTGCTGGTTCTCGTAGGCGGCGATCTGCTGTTGCCGCCGTTCGGCGCGCAGTTCGACGTAGCGGCTGTACGACACTTTATAATCTGTCGCCCGCCCGCACGAGAGTTCGATCGTCCGGTTGGTGACGTTGTCCAGAAAGGCCCGGTCGTGCGAGATGAGGATCACCGCCCCGCCGTAATTCTGCAAATAGGTCTCCAGCCACTGGATGCTCTCGATGTCGAGGTGGTTCGTGGGTTCGTCGAGCAGGAAGAGCGTGGGCTTCTTCAGCAGCAGTTTGGCCAGCTCGATCCGCATGCGCCACCCGCCTGAGAATGTGGAGGTGGGCCGGTTGAACTCTTCGCGCTTGAACCCGAGCCCGAGCAGGGTCTTTTCCACCTCGGCATCGCGGTTGTCGCCGTCCAGCAGGTGGTAGCGCTCGGTGGCTTCGTGCAGCCGGTGGAGCAGCTGTGCATACTCGTCCGATTCGTAGTCGGTGCGTGTCGATATCTCGTCCGTACAGCGGGCGATCTCGCGTTCGAGGTCGATGATCTCGGCAAAGGCCTTTCCGCACTCGGTGATGAGGTCGGTGTCGTCGGCCACGCGCATCTGTTGGGGCAGGTAGCCGACGGTGCAGTCGTCGGTCTTTGAAATCGTCCCCGAAGTCGGGGTCTGAAGGCCTGCTATAATCTTGAGTATGGTCGATTTGCCGGCTCCGTTCTTGCCAACCAGCCCGATCCGCTCTTTGGGGTTGATGAGGAACGAGACGTCGCGGAACAGGTCGCTGCCGCCGAACGAAACGGTCAAATTATCTGCGGATAACATATGATTTAACGCGATTTATATTTAGTATGCTCGATTCTTAGAGCCGGATGGAACCGTACCTTTTGACTTCGTCTTCCTCGTGCTACCTCGGCAAATCCCGCAAGCGGTCTCTGCTCTCGGAACGCTACTCGGTTCTGAAGAAAAGGTACCCAAAAGACTTTTAGCTAGCTACGCTACTCCTTAGGCTCCGCAGTCCTCAGTCTTCGTGAGTCTGTCGGGCTGGGTTTTCGGCGGGGCGCTATAATGCGAGTATTACCCCAATGCGCCCACGCCGGAAAACCACAGCCCAACGAACAAACCGAGATTTGGGCTGCCGGCAGCTTTAGGATGCGTGAGCATCCTCTAAAGTTTTTCTGGTTCTCTTTGTTCACAAAGAGAACAGTTGAATACGGTCGCTAAGAGCGGAAATACAAATAAATTGTACTTTGAATTATGCTTCAATCAGTTGTTGGATAGCCGCCACTGGATCCTCCGCCCCGAAGACCGCATTTCCCGCCACCAGGACATCCGCCCCCGCCGCGAACAGCTGAGCCGCATTTTCCGCATTCACCCCCCCGTCCACCTGGATCAGCGCCGCGCTGTTTTTTCTCAGGAGCAAGTCTTTCATTCGGCCGATCTTGTCCAGCGCCGAAGCGATGAACCGCTGCCCGCCGAAACCCGGATTGACGCTCATGATCAGGATCATGTCCGCCATCTCCGCCACCTCCTCCACCGCGCACACCGGTGTATGCGGATTCAGCGCCACCCCCGCCCGCATTCCCGCGTCGCGGATCGCCTGCAACGTCCGGTGCAGATGCGTCGAAGCCTCGACATGCACCGTCAGATAGTCCGCCCCCGCCTCTCGGAAATCGGCCACATAGCGTTCCGGCTGTACGATCATCAGGTGGACGTCGAGCGTCTTGTCCGTCGCTTTCCTCAACGCCTTGACGACAGGCAGTCCGAAACTGATGTTCGGCACGAACATCCCGTCCATCACATCCAGATGGAACCATTCGGCGCGGCTGCGGTTGACCGTTTCGGCCGCCTCGCCCAGCCGAAGGAAGTCGGCAGACAAAAAAGAAGGAGATATAATGCGTGGCATTTGCTTAAAAAATACAGTCGAATGAATGCGAGAAGCAAAGGTACGATTAATTTGCGTAAATTTGTTTGGTGACAGAGGCTCGGACGATATGAAGTACAATAGGTCAGGTATAGCCCGTTGGAGGGCGTTGTTTTTGTCGTTTGCCGTGCTTCTCTTCGGGTGCGAGACGGTTGACGAGCCGTGGAGCGGCCCCTCGGGAGGCGGTACGGGCGGGAGCGACGGGCGGCTCTCGGCAGATATTCGGATCGTGGCGACCCGGAAGTCCGAGGCGACCGTTGACGTGCTGCTGGCGCCCGGACGGAACATGCCCGCGGAACGCTACTCGTTGGGAGTCTGCTATCTGTGCGACGTCGATCCGTCGCGCCGTTTGCCGGAGTACGGCGATGGCAGCGGGCTGGAGGATCCGAGCCGGAAGAATCGGTATACCGTTTTTTGTTCCCGAGCCGAGACACAGGTGGTGATTCGGGCTTATGTCCGGACGGCGACCGGGAGGATGGCATACGGCGATTACGTGCAGGTCTTTCCGAAGGTCGACGGCGGAATATGGGCCGTGCCGGCGAAGCCGCAGTGGGCGGTTGCCGAAGACGGGCGGACAGTGGAGTTGTCCTCCTCGGTCGTGGGCGAGACGGACGGGAGCGTAAAGCGGCGCGGCTTCTGCCTGGCGAAGCCCGGAACGGCGCCCGAGCAGGCGGCCTCGCGGATATCGGTCGGAGAGACGTTCGGGGCCCGGATCGATACCTTGCGGCGGGGGATCGAGTATGCCGTGTGGGCTTATTTGGAGGACGATTGGGAACTGCGGTATGGCGATTCGACCCACGTGCGGATTCCGGCTCCGGAGCTCTTGCCCGAGGTCGAGACCGCCGGCGGGGCTACGGTATCGATCCGGCGGGTGACCGCCTCCGGACGGGTTGTCGAGACGCATGGCGCCCGGGAGGTGCGCGCCGGGATCGAATGGCGGATTGCTGAGGAGGATTTCGGTCGGAATATGACACATTGGCGGACGGTGACCCCGTCGGCGGCCGGCGGATTTTCCATGGCCCGGACAGTGGATCGACCCGGACGGTGGCTCTATCGGGCTTTCGTGACGACGGAATACGGGTGGGGCTATGGTGCGGTACGGTCGGTAGAGGTGCCGCCTTACGAGCAGTATCTGCCGACGGTGCGAACCGACTCGCGGGTCGTGAGTCATACGGCGGCGACGGCAGTCGTGGCAGGCGAAGTGCTTTCGGACGGCGGCGTGGGAATCACCGAGCGGGGGATTTGCCACGGCCCCATCTCCCGCCCCGATCTCTCCGGCAAGGAGGTCGAGGTCAGGGGCACCGTCGGCCGGATGACGGCGCGGATCGAGGGGATTCCGTTGGACAAGACCTATTATTATCGTGCCTATGCCGAAAACGCCGCCGGGCGGGTCTACGGCGAGGTGCAGACGCTCTATATCCGGTCGAGCGACTTCCGGGTGGAGTTCCGCGACCTCGAAGCCCGGGTGGCGAGCGACGGATCGGTTACGTTCCGGGTTCGGATTGCGAACGATCGGGGACAGAAGTTTCGAGAGAGGGGTTTTTGTTGGGACTACGCTTCGTATGGGACGCCCACCGTTTCAGACCATAAGAAAGATGCCCGATCGGTGCTCGGCTCGTCGTACGAGGTTCGGGTCAGCAGCACGTATGATGTCCGCAAAGGAATGAAATATCGGGTGCGGGCCTATGTGGTGACGGAGGACGGCGTGACGTGGTATAGCAGCGACCGGACTTACGATGCGGTTTATTTTACGGTTCCGAAAGATGACGACTAATCAGAGCATGCCGGACCCCAGGCAGATACTCGAAAAATACTGGGGCTATCAGACCTTTCGTCCCTTGCAGCGCGAGATTATCGACTCGGTGGTGGCCGGACGCGATACGGTCGTCCTGTTGCCCACCGGCGGCGGCAAATCCCTGACTTATCAGGTGCCCGCGCTGGCCTTGCCCGGGGTGACCATCGTGATCACGCCGCTCATCGCCCTGATGAAAGACCAGGTCGACGCCCTTCGGCGGCGCGGCGTGCGGGCCGTGGCGATTCATTCCGCCATGTCGGCCCGCGAGATCGATATCGCTCTGGACAATTGCGTGTACGGCGATGTGAAGCTGCTCTACATCGCCCCGGAACGGATCGAGACGCGGATTTTCCACACCCGTGTGCGGAAGATGGAGGTCGCGTTGGTGGCGGTGGATGAAGCGCACTGTATCTCGGAGTGGGGGTATGATTTCCGCCCCTCCTATCTGCGGATCGCCCGCCTGCGGGAGTGGCTGCCGGGCGTGCCGTTTCTGGCCGTGACCGCCACGGCCACGGCGCTGGTGCTGGAGGATATTCGGCGGCATCTGGAGTTGGACGATCCGGCGGTTTTCCGGGGGTCGTTCGCTCGACCGAACATCCGGTTCGTGGTGCGGAACGGCGAGAACAAGACCGGCCAGATGTTACGGGTGATCCGCCGGGTCGAGGGCTCGGGCATCGTCTATGCGCGCACGCGGAAAGCGACCGAAGAGATCGCCTCGATGCTGATCGGAGAGGGGATTGCGGCGGATTTTTACCATGCCGGTCTGGGGTTCCGGCTGCGGGCGGCGAAACAGGAGGCGTGGTTGCGGGGCGACGTGCGGGTGATCGTGGCTACCAACGCCTTCGGGATGGGGATCGACAAACCGGATGTGCGGTTCGTGATCCACGAACGGATGCCCGATTCGCTGGAGGCCTACTACCAGGAGGCGGGACGAGCCGGTCGGGACGGTTTGCCCGCTTATGCGGTGCTGCTCTACAACGGAATGGACACGACGGCGGCGCGGCGGCGCATCGAGACGACCTATCCGCCGTTGGAGACGGTGCGACAGGTCTACGAAGCGATCTTCAACCACTTGCAGGTGACGGTGGGAGGCGGAAAAGAGGCGGTCTTCGATTTCGATTTGGAAGAGTTCGCGAAGCGGTTCAAATTCTATTCGCTTACTGCGTTTTATGCGATTAAATTGCTGGAGCTGAACGGCTACATGACGCTGACGGACGTGCTGGACAATCCGACCCGGATCATGTTCCGCATGTCGCGCGAGGAGCTCTACAAATTGCGGGTCGATCGGACGGAGCTGGACAGTTTTTTGCGGATTCTGTTGCGGCTTTATACGGGTTTGTTTACGGAGTTCGTGGCGGTGGACGAGGCCTATCTGGCCCGGATGTCGGGGTATACGGAGGCGCGGGTGAAGGAGCTGCTTTACCAGCTCTCGGTGATGCGGGTGATCCGGTATATCCCTCGTCGGAGTTCGCCTCTGTTGATTTTGCACGAGGAGCGGCTGCCGGTCGGGGATGTGGCGATCGCTCCGGCGACCTATCACCGGCGGCGGGAGCTGGAGGAGTTGCGGGGCGCGGCGATGGCGGAATATGCGGAGAACGGCTCGCAGTGTCGGAGCGTGCTGTTGAGGGAGTATTTCGACGAGCCGCATCCGGAACCGTGCGGAGTTTGCGACGTTTGTTTGTCGCGGCGGGCCGACGAGATGTTCCGGGCGAGCGATGCTTTCGGTCGGATCGAGGGGGATATCGTGCGGGTGTTGGAGTCGGTTCCGTCCGGTAGGTCGATGACTTTGCGCGCCTTGTTGGCAGCGGTGGAGGGTCGTCCGACGATGGTATTGACGATGTTGCGTCGTTTGTTGGCCCGGGGTCGAGTGCGTCAGTTGAACGACGGCGGCCTGGTGGTAGACGAGTAGAACCCGTGGTTTATCTGCGCGCGACGTAGTTATATATGTTTCAATTGCTCGCCCGTCCCGCCTAAAGATGAATCGCGCAGGCTCGCGGATGTAGAACGGTGCGCAGATTTGTGCTGAGTGAGTAGCGGGCCGGAGCCTGCGCTGCTTTGGGTAGAGGCTGACAGCAAAAGACGCTGTGCGTCCCTCCCGCTGGGGGAGGCGTCCGGCCCGCGCGGCTCTTTGAACCGCAATAAATGCAAACAGGGGGCGGCCTAATTTAGGGTGGTTCCGGTCAGCTTTTGAGTGCCACTCTGCACTGTTTTATTCCGAGAGGCAGCGCAACTGAAGACCGCTGGCACGGTGCGTCGAGTTGCTGGGGTGGAGTGCTTTCGCGTGGAAGCTCAAGTACATACCATGGATGTCACTGGCTGTAGCAGCCCAGCTATACCCGCTGTTATTGACGTACCACAGTGCGCCATCGTCGATGGTGCGGAAGCCCGGGGCGGGGAGGATGAAAAGAATATTGTGTACATTTGCCTCCGATTCGGGCCACCGTTCCCGACCCCTGAAAACAGATGAAAAAAATAATCGCATTCATACCCAACCTGCTCACACTGTGCAATCTGCTCTCAGGCTGCGCGGCAGTTTCCGTGTTGTTTCTCGAACACGATTTTCAAGCAGCATTTTGGCTCGTAATCGCAGCAGCCGTATTCGATTTTTGCGACGGCGCCGTTGCCCGGTTGTTGCATGTCAGCTCGCCGATCGGCAAAGAGCTTGATTCGCTGGCCGATATGGTCAGTTTCGGACTCGTTCCGGCCTCCGTCGTCTATATGTTGCTGAGGCTGACGGCGAGTGCGGGCGGATGGTTGCCGTATGTCGGATTTCTGATCGCAGCCTGTTCCGCACTGCGGCTGGCCAAGTTCAATATCGACGAGCGGCAGCACGAAGAGTTTCGAGGCCTGCCGACCCCGGCCTGCGCGCTGTTTTTCGTCTCCTTGTCCCTGATGATCGGGCAGATCGGGTGGATTTCCTGTCCGGTCGTACTCGTCGGGTTGAGTGTGGTTTTTTCAGCCCTTTTGGTCTGTGATATACCGATGTTTTCGTTGAAATTCAAGTCATTGGCTTGGCGAGGGAATCAACTCAGATACGTTTTTCTGATTATTTCCGTTCTATTGATTGCGATTTTGCGATTAGCCGCTCCGGCCGTGATAATAGCCGGTTATATCGTGATTTCCACCATTCGGGCGATCGTTTTGAAAAAAATGTGTAAAAGGCTGTAAATCATAGGCGTAGCAGTTTGTGGGAATTTTCGTACCTTTGCCCGCCGATTGGAGTGGACTTTGTCGGAAGTCGAGCGCGCGGGCAATAGGTTGGGCTGAGGCTTTGCGTATGCGGGGATATCCAGCCAGAGCATCCCGTAGGGATGCGCTCTAAAGTTTTTCTGGTTCTCTTTGTGAACAAAGAGAACAGTTCTAGCCGGGGCAGTGTCCAGATCGCGCGCCCTGCCTAAAGAAGCGATTCAACTATTTCGGCGGTTAGCCGAATATAGATGAATCGCGCGGGCGCGCATCGAAGAACCGGGCCGAGCTGTTAAGCGATACGTAGTATCGCTCTGTCCCGCCGGGGTCACCCGGCCGCCGCCCGCGCAGGGCAGTTTTAGGCGGGACAAAGAACGGCGCGCAGAAAAACTTGGCTCGCGCAAAAAATCCGTCGCCCGCCCGCCTTAAGAGGGATTTCACTCGTTTTGCGTTAGCAAAATCGAGATGAAATCCCAGCGGGCGACGGCAAACGCGGCGGAGCGACAGCGGAGCCGCAGTGATGCTGACACGGGGCGGAGAATTGGGGCGAGCTTTGGGCCGTGCTGTTCTTTGGGCTGAGATTTGGGCGGTGAGTTGGGTCTTGCTTTTGGCCGGGCTTTGGGCCGAGCTTCTGCGGCTCTTTGAGCCGCGCAGTCCGCCGCCACCCCAAGCGGCGGGCTGCAACTCGACGGAGCTCGTTGCACTCACCGCTGGCGGCGAACTTTTGCAAACAGGGCGAGGACGAACCCGACAGATTGGGCGGTGAATGGGCTGAGCTCTTGCGGCTCATAGAGCCGCGCGGGCCGGACGCCTGCCCACGGGCGGCCCGCAACTGACGTTGCTTTGGGCCCCGCAGGCTTCGACCGCTTGAACTGAGAGCGAGTAGTGCGGTTCGTAGAACCGCCGGGCCTGCGCGCTGGGCCTTTGGCCCACCCCCGAGCGCGCGGCCCGAACCCTACAGAAGGTGGGGTGTTGATGGCGGAACTATCGCGACCTTTAGGTCGCCGTCCTCGGAGCGCAGCGAACGCCGTAGGCGGGTGTCCGACTGTACAGTCAAATTGAAATAGGGTAGAGTCACCTAATTAGGGTAGCTCCCGCCCCTTGCCCCCCGCGGGCCCGCGGCGTTTATTCCGAGAGGCAACGCAACAGAAAACCGTAGACACGGTTGTACGAGCTGCTGGGATCGAGACCCTGCATGTAGAAAAGCAGATGCCCGCCATCTATGCCGCTCGTCCCGGATGCCCAACCATACCCGAGGCCTCCGCCGCCCCATAATAAGCCTTCGTTGCCACCGCGGTAACCCGGGGCGACAACCCCCTCGACCGCCCTTGGCGAACGAGAACAAACTGATAACCACTGAAAAAAAGTCGATGGGAAAATCCCGACGGACATACGCTCTGCGCCTCGCCCTGCTCGGCCTCTTGCTCGGCTGCGCCATGTCGGCCCGGGCGCAGTACGGCAGCGGTACCGTGATCCGTTATCCCGTAGACAACAGTTCCAGCAACTCCTCCGGCCTGCTGCCCAGCCAGATGATCGAACGCGACACCATCGACAAAGCGCGGCGGCCTAAGAAACCCCTCGAATCCTTCTATTTCGACGACTCCACCCGCAAACAGCGCATCTTCGCCTGGACCGTTTCGCTCGACGACAACGACATCACCCTGCGGGACTTGGATACCACCCTCGCCGATTTCCACATCGACTACCCCTTTATGCGCCAGGGCGTCGGCAGCGCTTCGCTCGGGAACCTCGGCGGCGCCAGCATTCCCCTCGACTACTTCCAGCGGCCCCAATTCCGCAACTTCTCCTTCGTACAGGCATGGGCCCCCTATTTGATGACACCGGAACAGGTGCTCTTCTATAACGCCAAGATGCCCTACACCAACATCTCCTACCAGATGTCCGGCGAACGGTCGAAAGAAGAACAAATCTTCCACGCCGTCATCTCGCAGAACATCTCCCCTTCCAGCTCCATCAACCTCGAATACAACTCCGACGGTATGCGCGGGCAGTACGAGCGGCAAAAAGCCTTGGACAGGTACTTTGCCGCCAACTTCGCACACACCGGGAAACGCTATGCCATTCACGGCGGATATATCTATAACGTAGGCGACATTCAGGAAAACGGCGGGATTCAGGACATGCGCGACGTGATGGACACCGTCTACGACATGACCGAGAACATCCCCGTTCGGCTGGACGGAAAAGCCGACGCCCGCAATCAGTACAAAGGGCACACCTTTTACTGGACCCAGTCCCTGGCCATTCCCCTGCGCCGGCAGCGCGTTTCCGACGACCTGACCTTGTCCGGAATACCGACCATTTACGTCGGCCAATCCTTCCAGCATACCACCTTCCGGAAAATCTATTCCGATGCCGTCAAAGCCGATCCCGATGACGGGACAGGAGCAGGAGACGACCCCGTCGTGCCGCCGTTCTACGACCATTTTTACGTCAGTCCCGACGGAACCTACGACTCCGTTCGGCAGGCCATGACCGACGTCAAACTCTTCATGCAGCTCCAGCCTTACAACCGGAACGGCATTCTCGGCCTCGTTACCGCCGGAGTGGGGGACGAGTTCAACCGCTACTACTACAACGTGCCGGAGCCCTATCGCGGGCTCTACGGCAACGGAGGGAAACAAGGTAAAAATTCGATCTACGTCTACGGAGGACTCGAGGGAGCCGTCAGCCGCTACATGCGCTGGTCGGCCGACGCCAAACTCCACCTGATCGGGTATCGAAGCGGCGATTTCCATGTGGGCGGCAAACTGTCGCTCGCGGCCTATGTCCGCGAAAAACCGCTGAAATTGGACGCCTCGGTGCGCTTCTCGCTGCGCGAGCCGGACTTCTGGCAGCAGAACTACTTCTCGAACCACTACGCGTGGCTCAACCACTTCTCCAAAGAGAAGACTACGCTCATCACCGCCGCATTCACCGTCCCCGACTACGGGATCGAACTCGGAGGAAGTTACGCCCTGACCAAAGACAAAGTCTACTACGGGCCGAACGTCGTTCCTCAGCAGCACACCGGCATGCTCAACGTGATGGGACTTTATCTGCGCAAGGATTTCCGCCTCGGCGGATTTCACTTGAACCATAGGGTGCTCATGCAATGGAGTTCCGACCAGACGGTCGCTCCGGTGCCCCTGCTCAGCGCATCGTTGTCCTACTTCTTCGGCTTCGACATCGTCCGGAACGTGCTCCACATGCAGATCGGCGTCGACGGACGGTATAATACCGAGTATTATGCCTACGCCTACAACCCCGCCATCGGACAGTTCTATACGCAGGATCGCGTGAAGTTAGGCAACTACCCCTCGTTGGACGCCTTCGTGACAGCGAAGTGGAAACGGCTGAGACTGAGGCTCAAACTCCAGCACTGGAACTGCAACCTGTTCGGCGATAACCGCTACTTCGAAGTGGTCGATTATCCCCAAAACCGGATGATGTTCAAGGTTGGACTTTCGTGGTCGTTCTACGACTAACGCGGCTCGCATTGGCATGAGAATTGCTCTCCCGACCTGTAAAAACGAGGGATGAATCTCAAAAAAATAGGACTTGTTCTTGCATTTTTGCTCGTATCGGACCTGACCTTCGTCGGCTGCTCCGGTACCCGTCAGGTAGTCGCCTCAGTAGCGCCCACCGCCGAACAGGTGGAGATCGCCAGCCGGGGACAGATATCGCCTTACGACCCCCTGCTGAGGCAGGCCGCCGAAGAGGCCGGGATGGACTGGCGCTTTCTGGCCGCCATCGCCTGCCAGGAATCCCGCTTCGATCCCCACGCCCGGTCGCACCGCGGAGCCTTGGGCCTCATGCAGGTGATGGAGAGCGTCGCCACCGACTTCGGAGTACCCGCCGAACAGCTCATCGACCCGAAAGTCAATATCTCGATGGCCGTGCGGCTGATCCAACGGATCGAACGCACCTTGCGGTTCGGGAGCCGGACTTCGGAAGACGACCGGCTGCGGATTATCCTGGCCTGCTACAACGCCGGGATGGGGCACATCATCGACGCCCGTCGGCTGGCCGTGAAACACGGCGTGAACCACAACTCCTGGAACCGCCTCAGCGAATACGTATCCATCAAAGGCTCGCCGGAGTGGGTGGACGACGAAGCGGTGCGGAGCGGCGCTTTCGACGGCACCGAAACGCTCCAGTTCGTCGACAAAGTGATGGCCCGATATGCCGAATACTGCGAAAAATATATCTGACGGATATTGCAACGTCGAAAAAAGACGTATATTTGCACTCGGAATCTGCTGCCGATCGGCCTTGCCGCGGCAGACATCCGGCGAAAACAGCATGAAACTGAAATTCGGACATAGCAGGACGGAGGGTTTTTATTCGCCCTTTTATTATTACCGCCGCCGGTTTTTCGGAGAGGGGTCTGCGTCTTCTTTGTCCTTGTAAAACGATTGCTTACCATTTACGCAATATTTGCTAACCAAAGACCCGGCCTCTTCCTCTGAAGAGCCGGGTCTTTCGTTTTTAACCGTTCGTTTATTGTTCTTTGCCCTGTACGGAACTGTTCTCTTTGTGAACAAAGAGAACCAGAAAAACTTTAGACGGATGCTTCGCATCCTCCAGCTGCCGGCGGCCTAAATCTCGGTTGGTTCGTTGGGCTGTGGTTTTCCGGCGCGGGCGCATTAGGGTAATACTCGCATTATATGCGCCCCGCCGAGAAAACCCAGCCCGACAAACTCACGAAGACTGAGGACTGCGGAGCCTAAGGCGTAGCGTAGCTATCATGAAAGTCTTTTGGGTACCTTTTCTTCAGAAAAGGTACGGTTCCATGCGGGTAGACACAGTAATCGAACAATTAAACAAGAAGAGATCGATTTATATGGGATTGCGCGTAGCGATACAAGGATACGAAGGCTGTTTCCACCACATCGCCGCCGAAGGATACTTCGGCGAAGAAATACAGATCGTTCCCTGCGCCACCTTTCGGGGCGTGGTGCGAGCCTTGGAAGAGGGGAGCGCCGATGCAGCCTTGATGGCCATCGAGAACTCCATCGCCGGGAGCATTCTGCCCAATTACGGCCTGTTGCAGGATCGTCTGTTGCGCGTCGTCGGCGAGCTCTATTTGCAGATTCGGCAGAACCTGCTCGTGCTGCCCGACGTCGAGCTGAGCGAGATCCGCGAAGTGTGGTCCCATCCGATGGCCCTGTTGCAGTGCGCCGATTATTTGGACGACAAAGGGTGGCGTCTCGTCGAGACCGAAGATACCGCCCTCTCCGCCCGGCAAGTGGGCGAGCAACGCGTGCGGCATGCCGCCGCTATTGCAGGCGAGCTGCCCGCCCGGCTTTTCGGCCTGAAAGTCATCGCCCCCGAGATCAATACCATCAAGAACAACCACACCCGGTTTATGGTCTTGCGTCGGAGCGCTGACTGCCCGGCCGACCGGAGCGTCGGAGAGGAGCGAATCAACAAAGCCTCCCTCTATTTTCAGGTCGGACACCGGAAAGGGACACTCGCCAGCGTGCTGAACACCATGGAACGGTACAACATCAACATGACCAAACTGCAATCCTATCCCGTGCCCAGCGACCCCTTCCACTACCTTTTCCACCTCGACATGGAGTTCGAAGACGTTTGGGAATACCGGGAAGCCGTGGCCCACATGCGTTCCGTGAGCGACGGGCTGACCGTTTACGGCGAATACACCCGCGGGAAACATATTTAGCGAAAGTGAGTTCAAAGCACCAACCGAACATGACGAAGATAGCGATCGCCGACCGGCTCGGCGAAGTCAAAGAGTACTACTTTTCCAAGAAACTGGCCCAGATCGACGAGATGCGGCGGGCCGGATTCGATGTCATCAACCTCGGCATCGGGAGTCCCGACCTGCCGCCCCATCCGTCGGTCGTCGAAGCCCTCTACCGCGGCGCCAAGGACGCGCATACCCACGGATATGCCAATTATAAAGGCGAGCGCGTGCTGCTCGAAGCCATCGCCGAGTGGTACGACCGGAAGTACGGCGTGACCGTGGATCCGATGCGCGAAGTGCTCACCTTGTACGGTTCCAAGGAGGGGCTGACCTATCTGTGCCAGACCTTCGTCAATCCCGGCGACCGGGTGCTGGTTCCGAATCCCGGGTATCCGGCTTATGCCGCCGCCGTCCGGCTGGCCGGCGGGATCGTGGACGACTATCGGCTGACCGAAGCGAACGGCTGGATGCCCGATTTCGACGAGCTGGAACGGCGCGACCTGTCGGGCGTGAAGCTGATGTTTCTCAACTATCCGCACATGCCCACCGGGACGGCGCCGACAGCGGGGCTTTTCGAACGGTTCGTCGATTTCGCCCGGCGGCACGGTATCCTGCTGGTGCACGACAATCCGTACAGCTTTATCCGCAACGACGCCCCGCAGAGCCTGATGGCCGTTCCGGGGGCGCGTGAGGTGGCCGTGGAGCTCAACTCGCTGAGCAAGAGCCAGAATATGGCCGGCTGGCGCGTCGGGATGATGGTGGGGCGCGAGGATGTGCTGGCGGCTGTGCTGCGGTGCAAGAGCAATCTGAACAACGCCATGTTCGTGCCGATGCAACAGGCGGCGGCCGTGGCGTTGGGATTGGGCGACGAGTGGTACGCCGAAGTCAATCGCACCTATCGGAGCCGCGAGGCGTGGGCGGTGCGGATACTGGAGGATTTGGGCTGTACCGTGCGGCCGGGCCAGATGGGGCTTTTCGAGTGGGGGCGTCTGCCGGACACGGCTTTGGCGGCCGGGACGGATTGTTACGGTTTTATCGACCGGATTTTGGATGAAGACAAGGTTTTCCTGACCCCGGGCGGTATTTTCGGCTCCGAAGGAGAACGGTACGTGCGGGTGTCGCTCTGCGCCGACGAGGCGACTTTGCAGCGGGCGTGGGAAAGGCTTTTCAAATAGACGTAAACGGTACGAAAAACGAGATGATTGCAACGATAATCGGACTGGGGCTGATCGGCGGGTCGTTCGCCCTGGCGTTGAAAGATCAGGGACTGGCCGACCGGGTGATCGGTGTGGATCGCGATCCGGCCCATGCGGCCAAGGCGTTGGAACTCGGGCTGGTGGACGAGCTGCTGCCGCTCGACGCGGCGGTCGACGCTTCGGATCTGGTCGTGCTGGCGATCCCGGTGAATGCCATCCCTTTGCAGGCCGTGAAGATCCTTAACCGGGTGGATCGGCAGGTGGTAATGGACATGGGGTCGACCAAAGAGGAGCTCTGCGAAGTTATTTCCCAACATGCGCGTCGGGGTCGGTTCGTGGCGACCCATCCGATGTGGGGGACGGAGTATTCGGGGCCGGAGGCGGCTGTGCGAGGCGCTTTTACGGGACGTTCGGTGGTGATCTGTCAGGGTGATCGGAGCGATCCGGACGCGCTGGCGCAGGTCGAGGAGATATACAGCCGGATCGGGATGCCGATTTTGAGGATGGAGCCGGAGGAGCATGATTTGCATGCGGCGTATGTGAGCCACATTTCGCAAATCACCTCTTATGCCCTGGCGCTGACGGTGTTGGAGAAGGAGCGCGAGGAGGAGGCGATATTCGCTCTGGCGGGCGGAGGGTTCGAGAGCACGGTTCGTCTGGCGAAGAGTTCGGGCGAGATGTGGATTCCGATTCTGTTGAAAAACAAATACAACGTATTGGATGTCCTTCGGGAGCACATCCACCAGCTCCAGATCATGCGGCACATGATCGAGCGGGACGACGCGGAAGGGTTGCAGTCGGCGATCCGGAAAGCGAACTCCATCCGTCGGATTATTCATTAGGGGATGTGGTTCGGTGCGCGGCATTTTGAGGATACGTTAGCATCCGTCTAAAGTTCTTTGGTTCTTTCTGTTCACAGAAAGAACAGTACCAGCCGGGGCAATGCAAACGCAGTTTGCAAATTGCCGAGCGGCGAGGAGGAAGGCGAAGCCAACGAGAACAGTTTGAGGCGGGTCAAAGCTCATCCGTTCGCGGCGTCGGGCGTAGGGTAGAGGCTGTCAGTTGAAATGCGTCAGCATTTCCCGTCCACGGGACGTGGGGCCCGGCCGGCCCGAGGCCAGTCCCCTCAAACCAAATCGCGCCCCGCCTAAAGAAGCGATTCAGCTATTTCGGCGGTGAGCCGAAAGAGAATGAATTGCGCAGGCGCGCGAACAAAAACGGGGTAAGGAATTGGGCCGAGGCTGCCTTAGCGATACGTAGTATCGCTCCGTCCCGCCGGGGTCACCCGGACGCCGCCCGCGCAGGGCAGTTTCAGGCGGGTCGAAGCTCGACCGCGCGCCGCCGCCTAAAGAGGGAAATCGTCAAAATGTGCAGGCACGTTTTGACAAGATTTCCCAAGGCGCGCGGACAAAGATCGGTGTACGAAAATGCGGCGAAGCGAAAGCGGAGCCGCAGTGAGGCCGACACGCGGCGGTATTGTTGTCCGAGCTTCTGCGACCCTTTAGGGTCGCGCAGTTCGCCGCCAGCGGCGGGCTGCAACTCGTCGGAGCTCGTTGCAGTCACCGCTGGCGGCGACCCGCTTAAACCAAAAGCGAGTAGCGCGATTCCGAGAGGAATCGCCGTCCTCGGCAAGAGCGGAGCATTAGCGGCGCGAGGGGGGCGCGCCGAGGATGAATAAGGAGAGTCTTGGTTGATATACGGGCCGAGGTTACCCATTGTGAGTGCGGCACCCCCGTTTATTCCGAGAGGCAACGCAACTGAAGACCGTGGGCACGGTATTCGATTAAATCGGGATTGAGACCATCCGGGCCGAAGTTCATAAACATACAGCGAGATTCGCGGGGCGCGGATGAAAGGCTATAGCCGGCGAGACCACTGTGTACTACGTCGCCATTGAGCCTTTCGCGGTAGCCCGGGGCGGGCTAAAGATCAGTTACAGAACGAAAAATAAAACAAATACGATAGATGGAAACCAAAAAAATCGATTGGAAAGGCAAACGCCCGTTGATTATTTCCGGGCCGTGCAGCGCCGAGACCGAAGAACAGACCCTCGATACCTGCCGTCGGTTGGCCGCCACCGGTGCGGTGGACGTGCTGCGTGCCGGAATCTGGAAGCCGCGTACCAAACCCGGAACATTCGAGGGCGTCGGCCTGCCCGGCCTCTCGTGGATGGCCGAAGCGAAAAAGGAGACCGGCCTGCCCGTGGCGACCGAAGTGGCCAATGCCAAACATGTCGAAGGCGCCCTGGAATTCGGCGTCGATCTGTTGTGGATCGGTGCGCGGACGACCGTCAATCCGTTTAGTGTGCAGGATATTGCCGACGCCTTGCGCGGCGTGAAAATTCCCGTGCTGGTCAAGAACCCGATGAACCCCGACCTCGATCTCTGGATGGGGGCCGTACAGCGGCTTCAGAAGGTCGGAATCGAGCAGGTCGGGCTGATTCACCGCGGATTCTCGTCGTTCGGCGTCTCCAAGTACCGGAACAATCCGATGTGGCCTTTGGCGATCGAGATGAAGATGCGGATGCCGGACGTGCCGATGATCGGCGACCCGTCCCACATTACCGGGAAACGCGCCCTGCTCAAAGAGGTGGCTCAGGAATGTGCCGACCTGAACTACGACGGTTTGATTATCGAGAGCCACATCTGTCCGGACAAAGCGTGGAGCGACGCCGCACAACAGGTCGTTCCGGAAGAGCTGGGCGAGCTGGTTCGGAGCATCGTGTGGCGTAAACCTCAGACCGACAAGCCGGATTTTCTGCGTTCGTTGGACAAGTTGCGCAGCCAGATCGACCAGTACGACGCCGAATTGTTCACCTTGTTGAGCAAACGGATGGCCGTGGCCGAGAAGATCGGTGAGATTAAGCGGGACAACGAAGTGATGATTCTCCAGAGCGCTCGCTGGGACGATATCGTGAAGCGGGTTTTGGCGACCGCCGACGAGTTGCAATTGAGTCGGGAGTTTTTGAGCATTTTGTTGAATTCGATTCATATGGAGAGCATCAGCCGCCAGCACCAGGTGATGAACTCGAAGAAGTAGGCGCGCGGAACAGAGAGTTGGGTTGAGCTGCTTAAGCGATACGCAGTATCGCTCCGTCCCGCCGGGGCGCCCATCGGGCGTTTTGT
>NZ_CAQIVA010000005.1:0-101290 GCF_948810725.1 uncultured Rikenella sp. | reverse complement strand
TGTTGGTCAAGGGGTGAATGGGGGTGTTGCTTTTGCGACCCAACGGGTCGCGCGGCCGAAGCCTCCCGCCACGCTCGGCCCGCAACACGCCGCTTGCGCGTCGAAAGTTGCCGTACCTCCCGGGCGTCCGACCCACTTTCGTCGAGAGTGAATATTAAGGGTCGGAGCCAGCGTGGCCGGAAACGAGCATCGCGACGTTGCAGGCCTACGCCTGGGGTGGCGGCGAACTGCGCGGCTCAAAGAGCCGCAGGGGCACAATTGTAGAGAGTGCCGGATTATTCAGGGTAGCTCCAGCCAGCTTTCGAGTGCCGCGCGTCCCCGTTTATTCCGAGAGGCAACGCAACTGAAGACCGTAGGCACGATAGCCTAAGTAGCTGGCATCGAGGCGTTGCGTATAGAAGTACAAGCACACCCTGTTGCTGTCCTCCACCGACGACGAATAGCTGAATCCGTCATTTCCGATGCCCATCAGATCTCCCAATCGTCCATTGCTGCCCGCGTCGCGGAAGCCCGGGGCGGGGGGAAAGGGCATTTTTACGGACGGCGGAGTTGTTTTGTTGCTCGGAAAGTTTATATTTGTAAATCATTACACGGAGAGCGCAACGATTGTCCGGAAACCGGGAAAATCGGGGCGGGGAGAAGGGGGAAGTTCAAAAACAAAACGGATATGATTAAGGTATTGAATCAGGAAAATACGATTTTGTCGCGCTACGTGGCGCAGTTGCGCGATGAGGTCACGCAGCGGGATCCGATGCGTTTCAGACGGAATCTCGAACGCACGGGAGAGGTGATGGCCTACGAAATCAGCAAAACGCTCAACTACAGGGCCGAAACGGTCGTGACGCCGTTGGGCGAGGCGGAGGTCATGGTGCCGGCGGATGAGGTCGTCATTGCGTCGATCCTCAGGGCGGGGGTGCCGATGCACAACGGATTCCTCAATGTGTTCGACGATGCGTCGAATGCGTTCGTGTCGGCGTTCCGAAAGTATAGCAAGGACGGGACGATGAAGGTCGTTCTGGAGCAGGTCACGACGCCGAGTCTCGAAGGAAAGGTGTTGATCGTGGTCGATCCGATGCTGGCGACGGGGGCGTCGATCGAACTGGCCTATTATGCCCTGATTGAAAAGGGTGGGGTGCCGGCGCATACGCATCTGGCCTCGGTGATCTCGTCGGCGGATGGGGTCGAGTATGTCCGGAAGCATTTCCCGATGGAGCATGTCACGCTCTGGACGGCGGCGGTGGACGAGGAGATGACGGTCAAGTCGTATATCGTGCCGGGGATCGGCGATCCGGGCGATTTGGCGTATGGGAAGAAGCTGTAGGCGCGTCTGCTTTGTATGAGAGGGGCGGGTTTATCTTTCCAGGTCTCTAAAAAACAGCTCGTTGAGGTGTCCGTCGATGTCGGTGAAGGAGGGCTGGCGGACGAAACCGCACTTGAGGGCGACGCGCTGGGAGTTGAGGTTGTCTGCGCGGGTGGTGATCCACAGGGCGGAGATATCGGACAGGGCTGTGTAGCGGGCGGCGAGTAGCTCGACGGCTTCCGGAATGTAGCCGTTGCCCCAGTGTGCTTCGCCGAGCCAATAGCCTATTTCCCGCTGGTCGGGGGCGATCGATCCGTAGTGCTCGTGGCGGCGGGGTACCAGACCGATGCAGCCGATCGGTTCGTCGAGGCTTTTCAGTACGACGGCGTAGGTCTCGGGCTCGCTGAAGAGGGTGCGGATGATTTCGCGGCTCATGGCTTCGGAGGTGTGCGGGGGCCAGCCGGCGCGGGGGCCGACGCGTGCGCTGTGGGCGTGGCGGAAGAGGGCCGGGGCATCCGAAAGCTGCCAGGGACGCAGGAGCAGGCGGGCGGATTCCAAGGGGGGATTCTGGGGGGACATCTTTTTTTTTCAGCAAAAGTTTTTATCGGAAGGTCAGGGTGAAGATCGAACCGGTGCCGTTCGGGCCGGGGCGATACTGAAGGGTGCCGCCGTGCAGGCGCATGATCTGGCGCGAGAGGCTCAGGCCGACGCCCGAACCGCCGTTCTTGGTCGTAAAGAACGGGATGAAGATCTGGTCGGCGACTTCGGGCGGGATGCTCGGGCCGTTGTTCGCGATGGTGATGATCACCTGTTCGCGGCTGTCGACGGTGGCGGTCAGGTCGATCCGGGGCTGGGCGACGTCGAGGGTCGCTTCGATGGCGTTTTTCAGGAGGTTGATGGCGACCTGGCTGATCATGCTCCGGTCGGCGTAGAGGATCAGGTCTTCGGGCTCGACGGAGATGCCGATCTCGACGGGGCGGGCTCCTTCGGGAACGGTGGCGGAGGTGAGGGCGCAGAGGTTCTCGACGAACTCTTTCACGTAAAACAGGGTGGGGCTCGGGGTGGGCAGGCGGGTGAATTTCCGGTAGGATTCGACGAAGGAGATCAGGTTCTTGCCGGTCTGGCTGATCGTGGCGAGGCCGCGGTGGAGCTCGGAGTCGTCGGCGGGGCCGATGCGTTCGACGAGGGAGTCGCTGATCGAGGTGATGGGGTTGATGGAGTTCATGATCTCGTGGGTCAGTACGCGGATCAGGCGGATCCAGGACTCGATTTCGCGGTCGGAGAGTTCGTTCTCGATGTCGGTCAGGGCGAGGATCTTGAGGGGCTCGCCGCGCCGGACGATGGAGGAGGCGTGGACGGAGAAGGTGACGGAGCCGCGCTCGGAACGGCAGGTGAGCTGGCGGCTCTCGCCGGCGACGATGTCGCGGAGCAGGGCGGGGAATTGTTCGTCGAGCCGCCCGAGCTGCTTGATGTGGGTCAGGGTCTGGATGCCGAGCAGGCGGAGGGCTTCGCGGTTGGTCTGGGTGATGTGGCCGCGGTCGTTGATGATGAGGATGCCGGTGGTGACGCTTTCGAGGATCAGTTGGTAGTATTTCTCCTGTTCGATGGTCTCGTCGCGGGCTTTGGTCAGCAGGGAGTGGATGCGGTTGAGGGATTGGTTGATCAGGATGTTGTTGCGGCGCGAGGCGGTTTCGGAAAATTTGAAGGAGTAGTCGCCGTTCTCGATGGAGTGGAACATGAAGACGAGTTTGCGGGTGGTGCGGCTGTAGAGCCGCAGAAGGGCGATCAGCAGCAGGAGAACGGCGCCGGCGCAGCAGCTGCTGAGGAGGTAGTGGCGGTGGAGGAGGGTGACGATGGCGCCGGCCGAGGAGACGGAGAGCAGAAGTAGGAGGGGCAGGAGGCGCGCGGTCAGTTCTTTGTACATGGTGCTGTGTGGTATGATGGTTGGGGGCGGCGGGCGGTTTAAGGCAGAGATTGGCGGTTGCCTGGGGTGGCGGCTTTTATTTGCGGTCTTTATTGCGGGTAGGGGCTCTGTTTATTCTGCGAGGCACCGCAACTGAAGACCGTGGGCACGATAGTCCGAGTAACTGGTCGTGATTCCTCTCGTGTCGAAGCTTAAGAACAGGCTATTGGTTTTGTTGACTGTGGAAGCCCAACTGTATCCGTAAAAACCGGGGGCTATCAGATTGCCAAATCGTCCATTATTGCCTGCACCGCGGAAGCCCGGGGCGGGGTACCAGGCGAGCGGGGTTCCCGCGCCCGAGGTGCTTACCTTGTAGAGACGGCCGTTGGTGGCTTTGAAGTTCCCATTGGTGTATTTTTCACCGGCTACGCCGTCGGAGTAATAGGGGAAGGTACCGTTCATGGGCACATCGGCGTCCCGCGTAAAGTCGCTCCGGAGGGGGCATGGCTGTCCGGGCGCGGCGATCACAAATTATATTTCTTCAGTTTGTTGTAGAGGGTCTGGCGGGTGACGCCTAACTGGGCGGCGACGGCGGAGAGGTTGCCTTCGTGGCGCTTGAGGGCTTCGGTGACCATGGAGCGTTCCATCTCTTCGAGGGTTGAGAAGGTGGCGGGCCGGGGGCCGGGCTCTTCGCCTTCCCGACGCGAGATCAGGAGTTCGTCGGCGGTAACCGATTCGGTGTCGGCCATAATCACGGCTTTCTCGACGGTGTGTTGCAGCTCGCGGATGTTGCCGGGCCAGGTGTGGGAGGTCAGTTTCTCCCGGGCCTGGGGGTCGAAGCCGGTGCAGGGCTTGTTGTATTTCGTGGCGTAGCGCTTCAGGAAGATTTCGGCCAGGGGGACGATGTCTTCGGTGCGTTCGGCGAGGGAGGGCAGTTCGATGTGGATGGTGTTGATCCGGTAGAGGAGGTCTTCGCGGAAGCTGCCGTCGGCGACCATCCGGTCGAGGTCGCGGTTGGTGGCGGAGATCAGGCGGATGTCGACGGGGATCGGGGTGTTGCTCCCGACGCGGACGATGCTCCGGCTTTGCAGGGCGGTGAGCAGTTTGGCTTGCTGGTGGTAGGGGAGGTTGCCGATCTCGTCGAGGAAGAGGGTGCCTTTCGAGGCGGCTTCGAATTTGCCGGCGCGGTCGCTGCGGGCGTCGGTGAAGGCGCCTTTGACGTAGCCGAAGAGTTCGCTCTCGAACAGGGTCTCGGGGATGGCGCCGAGGTCGACGGGGACGATCAGTTCGTCCCGGCGGTTCGATAGGCGGTGGAGTTCGCGGGCGAGCATCTCTTTCCCGGTGCCGTTCTCGCCGGTGATCAGGATGTTGGCGTCGGTGGCGGCGACTTTCTCGACCATGGAGCGGAGCCGTTTCATGGCGGAGGAGGTGCCCCAGAACATGGCGTTCTCGGCGGTGCTGTCGGTGGAGAAGGAGCGTTTGATGTCGCCGAGTTGTTTGGCTTCGGAGCGGGAACGGCGCAGGGCGAGGGCGTTACGGAGGGTGGTGACGAGTTTGGCGTTGTTCCACGGTTTCACGACGAAGTCGGTGGCGCCGCGTTGCATGGCTTTCACGGCGAGGTCGATGTCGGCGTAGGCGGTGAAGAGGACGACTTCGATGTCGGGGGAGGCTTTCTTGACTTCCGATAGCCAGTAGAGGCCTTCGTTGCCGCTGTTGATCCCGGAGCTGAAGTTCATGTCGAGCAGCAGGACGTCGGGGTGTACTTCGCGCAGGGTGTTCAGCAGGCGGGTGGGGCTGCTGAGGGTCACTACGCGTTCGAAGACGCCGTTCAACAGGATCTCGACGGCGGTCAGCATGCTGCGGTTGTCGTCTACGACGATGATCGTTCCCTCTTTTTTCATATTTCGGTCGGTGTATGGGTGGGTATAAACTAAATGGGGTTCTCGGGGGGGCGTGTGATGCGGGTCTTGTTCGCTTGGGCCGGAGGCAGCCTGTTGTTCGAGGCCGCGTGACCCCGCCCCGGGCTTCCGCGACTCGGGCTATGGAGAATTGGGGGTGCTGCACAACGTCGGCCACGATGGATACAGCTGGTCGTCCTCGTTCGTCGATTCGGGCGACTATTACCGTGATCTGGACTTGAGTTTCAACACGCAGGGTCTCAACCCCAACAGCGTGCACTACCGTGCTTACGGTCTTCAGTTGCGTTGCCTCTCGGAATAAACAGATGGGGTGCTGCGTTTTAATTATTTGGGGAATGATTCCTGCGGCTCGCAGAGCCGCCCGGGCCGGAGCCACCCCAGGCGTAGGCCTGCAACCTCGCGAGGCTCGTTTCCGGCCACGCTGGCTCCGACCCGCACCAAATTCATCCCCAATCGTTGCCATTCTTTGTTCGCACGCTATCTCTACCCTATATTCTCTTTTCGCAGTTCTCTTTCGCGCGCCTTGCGCGATTCATTCTATTTCGGCGGTAAGCCGAAATAGTTGAATCGCTTCTTTAGGCGGCGGCACGCGAGCAACTGGGAAGTAATAACGGCCGCGCGCCATGACGCGAACGCGTCGACCAAGCGGGCCACACGTCCCGTGGACGGGAAATGCTCGCGCATTTCCACTATCAGCCTTTACCTCCATTCTTTTGTCGCTCTCTGTCTGAGGCGTCGCACCGGATACTTTTATGAACGTTTGGCAGGGCAAAGATAGGATAGGATTGTCAAAAAAATAGACAAGAGTGTCAAAAAAATAGACACTCGGGAAAAATGGTGTGAATTGTAATTTGTTGATAAATAGTAAATTAAGTGGTTTGGCACGCTGTGTGGTTATCTGGGCGGAAAAATGGTGCGGGGCGCGACGATTCGCGCGAACCGAAAACAACGGAATTGTATCGAGATGAAAAAATGGATGACATGTGCCTGGGTGTGCGGGTTGAGCATACTGGGCGTTTACGGACAGGAAAACGACTCGCTGCATGTGTGGAACTTGCAGGAGTGCATGCGGTATGCGATCGAGAACAGCCCGAGGGCGGTGAGGCAGCAGCTGGCCAATGCCAACCTGAAGGTGTCGTATCACGAGGCTATTCTCAGGCACTTGCCGTCGCTCAGCGGAAGTGTCGGACTGTCGGCCGGGTTCGGACGGAATGTGGACCCGTCGACAAATGCCTATACGACGGTCAATACGTTGAATAACAGCTATGGGGTGAATGCCGGAATCACGGTCTTCAACGGGTTGCAGCTGCTCAACAACACGCGGGCGGGGAAGATTGCGAAGCTCCGAGGGGAGGAACAGCAGAAACAGACGGAGGACAATGTGGCGCTGGAGACCCTGACGGCTTATTTCAACTATACGTACACGCTGCGCACGCGGACGCTGGCCAGGGAGCAGGTCGAGGCTTCGCGTGAGAATCTGAGGCAGGGGCGGCACATGAAGGAGCTCGGGTTGCGCGGGGCGGCGGATGTGGCGCAGCTGGAGGCGTCGCTGGCGGCCGATGAGTACAACCTGACGAAGGTCGAAAACAATGCCCGCACGAGGGAGCTACAGCTCAAGGAGGTGATGAATTTCCCGCCCGAGGAGACGATCCGGATCGATACGGCCTACCGGTATGCCGAACCGGCGTCCGAAACGGCGGAGGTCTCGGAAATCGTGGGTGTGGCGACGGCGATGCTGCCGGACGCCCGGATGTCGATGATGAATGTCCGGCTGGCGAAGCTCGACCTCTCGACGGCGAAGGGGATGCTCTTCCCGTCGCTGTCGGCGTCGGCGGGGATCGGAACGTCGTATTTCAAAAACCTGAAGCACGATGCCACGCCGTTCCATAAACAGTTCAAGGATAACTTGTCGAAATCGGTGTCGGCGAGTCTGAGCGTGCCGATCTTCTCGGCGTGGAGCCGGCCGAGCAACCTGATCCGGCAGCGCAACAACCTCCGCAGTACGGAGCAGACGCATATCGAAACGCAGCGACGCATTGCGGTGGAGGTGGAGCAGGCGGTGCTGGACCTGAACGGGGCGTATGCCGAACGGATTCAGGCCGAAAAGCAGGTGCAGGCGCGGCTGCTGGCCTACAAGGTGGCCCGGTACAAGTATCAGGAGGGGCTGCTCAGTGCGTTGGATTTGCAGACGACGTCGAACCAGCTGCTCGAGGCGCGGGCGACGCTGCTCAATGCCGAGCTCACGTGGCAGGCGAAGCGCAAACTGGTGGACTATTACAAGGGGATTCCGCTGCTGGCGGAGTAGGGCGGGAAATTTTTACGAACGGTAATGGATGAAAAAATGATGAACGGGATGTTTTTACGTAATTTTCTGGTGACGATCAAGCGGTTCAAACTGGCTTGCGGGTTGAATATCGTGGGGCTGAGCGTGGCTTTCGGGGCTTTTATCGTGATCCTGATGCAGGTGAGCTACGAACGGGGGTTCGACAAGGGGTATCCGCGGCAGGTATACCGGGTGGAGGTGAAGGACAGCACGATGCACGAGGCGATTCTGGCGCGTCCGATGATCGATGTGCTGCTGGCGGGCTCGCCGGCGATCGCGCAGGGGACGATGAGGCCGTGTTATCTGGATAATCGGTATGTCTCTCTGGAGCGCAACGGGGCGAAGGTGGCTTATATCGAGCCGTACACGACGATCTATCCGGACGATTTCGAGGTGTTCGGTTACGAGCTGACGGAGGGGACGCGGGAGGCGTTCGACGACCATACGAAACTGATCCTGCCGCAGAGTATGGCCCGGAAGTTCTTCGGGACGGAGTCGGCGATCGGCAAGTTGGTGACGTTCGAGATGGGAGAGAAGAGTACGGTCGAGGTGGGGGCGGTTTATCGCGATTTCCCGGCGAACAGCTCGGTGCCCAATTGCATCAAACAAAAAATAGCGCCGGAGGAACACAAAAACAGTTGGGGGGCTCAGAATTACTGGTGTTTCGTGACGCTGTGGCCGGAAAGCGATCCGGAGGCGGCGGCCCGGCAGATGACGCAGGCGTATGCTGCGTTCGGGAAACCGGACTGGATTTCGGGAGAACCGAACTTTATCCTGCAACCGATAGAGGAGGTCTATTACGATAAGACGGTGGGGTACGACACGGCGCCCAAGGGCAACCGGACGACGATGACGTTATTGTTGTCGATCGCCCTGTTGGTGATCGGTATCGCCGCTGTGAACTTCGTCAATTTCGCTACTTCGCTCACTCCGTTGCGGATCAAGAACATCAATACCCGGAAGGTGTTGGGTTCTCCGGTCGGGACACTGCGGGCGGAGCTGATCTTCGAGTCGGTGGGGATTGCCCTGTTGGGCTTCTGTCTGGCTCTGTTGTGGGTCTACCTGTTGAGGGATACCGGTTTCAATGAATTGATTTCGGGAGGCATTTCGTTCTCTACCTATAGCGGAGTGATCTGGTTGGGGCTGGGGGTAGCTCTGGGTGTCGGGATACTGGCAGGGATCTATCCGGCGGTCTACACCACTTCGTTCCCTCCGGCGCTGGTGTTGAAAGGTTCGTTCGGTCTCTCGCCGAAGGGTCGTAAGCTGCGGACGGCGTTGATCGGCTTCCAGTTCGTGGTCTCTTTGGGGCTGATCGTGGCGGCGATGTTCATGCAGTTGCAGAATCGCTATATGCGGAGCTTGGATACGGGGATGGATCATGACCAGGTCGTTATCGTGAATTTGAGCCGCGATTTGGCGAAATCGGAGATGAAAAATACGCTGGTCAATCGGCTTAAGGAGGATGCGTCGATCGAGGATGTCGCTTTTTCCGGGATGAGGGTCGGGTGCTCGGATACGTATATGCGGTGGGGACGGGGTTTGTCCGACGGACGGAGCATTCATTTTACGTGTCTGCCGGTGTCGTGGAATTTCTGCCGGGTGATGGGGCTGCCGATGGTCGAGGGGCGCGACTTCGAGGAGGAGGACGACCTGCGGGCGGGGGCGTTTATCTTCAACCAGACGGCGATGAGCGAGTTCGATATGACGCTCGACAATCGGGTGTTCGGACATCAGTCCGATCTCGTGCCGATCGTCGGGGTGGTAAAGGATTTCAATTTCGCGTCGTTGAGAAATGAGATCGCGCCGATGTGTTTCTATCAGTTCGGCAAGGAGGCGTGGTATGATCTTTCGGTGGCGTATATCAAAATCAAGGGAGATCCGTTCGCGGGGGCGGCGCATATCAAACGGACGGTGGCGGAGCTCGATCCGCTCTATCCGGTCGATATTGAGTTCTATGACACGGTGTTCGATGCGCTGTACCGGAAGGAGTTGAAGGTGACGACGCTGATTACGGTCTTCTCGCTGCTGGCTGTGGTACTCTCGTTGGTGGGGGTCTTCGGACTGGTGGTCTTCGAGACGCAGTACCGGCGGAAGGAGATCGGGGTGCGCAAGGTGATGGGGGCGACGGTGGCGGAGATTCTGGCGATGTTCAACCGCTCGTTTGTCCGGTTGGTGTTGATCTGCTTCGTGGTGGCTGCTCCGCTGGCGTGGTACGGGGTGCGTGAATGGCTGGGAACGTTTGCTTACCGGACGCCGGTCTACTGGTGGGTGTTTGCGGTGTCGCTGGCTATCGTGCTTTTCATTACTTTAGCCACGGTGACGATCCAGAGCTGGCGGGCGGCGACGGCGAATCCGGTGGAGGCGTTCAAGACGGAGTAGGCTTCGGGGGGAGTGAATCATACTAAACACAAGGAAGGCAATGAAAACGGTTTTTCGGAATTTCATAACGACGCTCCGCCGGTTCAAACTGGCGTCGGGGCTTAATTTGTTGGGTCTGGCGGCGGCTTTTGCGGCTTTCGTCATCATTCTGATCCAGGTGAACTACGAGTATGGCTTCGACCGGTTCCATGCGGGGGCGGATCGGATTTTCCGGGTGGAGGTCTCGTCGGCGCGACAGAATATTCCGGCGGGATCGTACACGCCTGCGTTGCCGCTGCCGCTGGCGGAGGCGATTCGGGATGCGGTGCCGCAGATCGAGCGGGTGGCGGTGGCGGACGGACGCGAACGAACGCTGAATGTGGTGGCGGAGCGGGAGGGAAATAGGACGGTCTATGAGGAGACTACGCGGGAGGTGTCGGATGAGTGGCTGGCGCTGCTCGGCGTGCGGATGGCGGAGGGCGATGCGGCGACGGCGCTGGACGAGCCGGGGGCGGCGCTCATTCCGGAGAGTATGGCCCGCAAGTTTTTCGGTTCGGAACCGGCGTTGGGGAGGCTGCTGGCGCCGGCCGAGACCGATTCGACGATCGGGGTGCGGCGGGCGGTAAGGGTCGGCGGGGTCTACCGCGATTTTCCGCGTAATTCGATCTTTTCGAATATCATCTACCTGCCGGTCGGAGAGGCGGAACGCAACTTGTGGAGCTGGAGCAATTACCAGATCTATCTGCAACTCGCTTCGACCGGGGAGGCGGAAGAGGTGGAGCGGGCGATCGGGCGGATCGACTATCCGGACAAGAGCGAGGAGGCGAAATGGCGGCTGATGCCGCTGGCGGACATCTATTATGCCGCGGATATCGTACACGATATGGCGCCGAAGGGGAGTCGGACGGCGACGCGCATCCTGCTGGCGATCGCGGTGCTGGTGATTGCCGTGGCGGGGATCAATTTCGTGAATTTTTCGATGGCGCTCGCGCCGGTGAGGATGAAGAATATCAACACGCGCAAGATTCTGGGGTCGTCGGTGGCGGCGTTGCGGGCGGCTCAGGTCGCCGAGGCGGCGATGACGGCGGCGGTGGCCTACGCTGTGGCGCTGGGGGTGGTGGCTTATATCGGGCGGTCGGCGTTGGGCTCGTATTTCGCGACGTCGCTGCTGCCGGGCGACAACGGCGGTGTGGTGCTCCTCGGGGCGGCGATTGCGGTGTTGACGGGTGCGGCGGCGGGCCTCTATCCGGCGATCTATTCGACGTCGTTTCCGCCGGCGCTGGCGGTCAAGGGAAATTTCGGGCTCTCGCCGAAGGGACGGACGTTGCGGAATGTACTGGTGGGGTTTCAGTTCTCGGTCTCGATGGTGTTGATTATCTGTGCGGCGTTCATGAATTTGCAGAACAGTTTCCTCGCTACGCGGGCGATCGGGATGAACCGCGGAGGGGTGGTCGAGATGCCGGTGAGCAAAAAGATTTTCGCCGACCGGCAGAGTCTTTTCAATGAGCTGGAGAACGATCCGGCGGTGGAGGGGGTGGCTTTGTCGATGGCGCCGATGTTTCGGGATTGTTACGACAACCTGGGGGTGTGGTTCCGAGGCGAGGTCGTCGAGTTCGGTAATGTGGAGGTGACGTCGCAGTTCACGGAGCTGATGGGGATTCGCATCGCGGAGGGACGGGGATTCGTCGAAGAGGACGACCGGGCGGAGCCGGGAACGCGGGCGATCTTCAACCGGACGGCTTGCCGGAAGTACGGGCTGGAGTTGGGAGACAGGCTGGAGGTCGGGGCGGGGCGCGGGATCGAGGTCGTGGGGATTATGGAGGATGTCAATTTCGAGTCGCTGCACAAGCCGCTGGGGCCGTTTGCGCTGATGAATGTCGGAAATACGGAGCAGAGTTATCTGCCGACGGCCTACGTCCGGATCGGGGCGGGCGGCGGAACGGCGGTGTTGGGGCGGATGGCCGGAGTGGTGGCGGCGCTGGACCCGAATGCGGTGGTGGATGTCCATTTTCTTGATGAGACGGTCGAGGCGCAGTATCGCGACGAACGGCGGATCGGGAGTCTGATTACGGGTTTCAGCCTGTTGGCGATCGTGATTTCGATGGCGGGGGTCTTCGGTCTGGTGGTCTTCGAGACGCAGTACCGGCGGAAGGAGATCGGGGTGCGGAAGGTGATGGGGGCGACCGTTGCAGAGATTCTGGCGATGTTCAACCGCTCGTTTGTCCGGTTGGTGTTGATCTGCTTCGTGGTGGCTGCTCCGCTGGCGTGGTACGGGGTGCGTGAATGGCTGGGAACGTTTGCTTACCGGACGCCGGTCTACTGGTGGGTGTTTGCGGTGTCGCTGGCTATCGTGCTTTTCATTACTTTAGCCACGGTGACGATCCAGAGCTGGCGGGCGGCGACGGCGAATCCGGTGGAGGCGTTCAAAACGGAGTAGGGATTTGCGACAGGCGGTGCGGTGTCTAAAAAATAGACGGAGGGTGTCTAAAAATTAGACATTCGGAGGCGAAGGGTGAAATTGCAAGAGTTTGATAATGAGTCGATTTTATGTTATGGCACGGGGTGTGGATAGGGAGGGGCGGAAATCGATAAACAAAACAGGATATGTTCGGAAAATTTTTCATCGAGAGCTGGCGGACCAAAAAGAATCGGCCGTTTTCATTTTTCATCAACTGGTTGGGGTTGACCTTCGGGTTTGCGGCCGTGATCGTGATGTATATCTTCATCATGGGGCAGGTGCGGCACGACGACTGCTTCGAACGGCCGATGGACGACGTCTGGCGGTGCGAGATCGAGTCCGACGAGATGGGTTCGACCTGTCCCGATCCGCTGGCGCGGTTCATGACGCAGTTTCCGGAGGTGGTGACGGCGACGAGGCTGATGTCCGGCATCGGCATGACGGTCTCTGCAGCGGATCGGGCCGATGGCGAGCGCTTCCATCTGAACACCGTCGTCGGAGATTCGACGCTGTTGCAGGTGCTGCCGTTCCGGATGGTGAACGGCGGGGGAGCCGATGCGATGGCCGATGCGACGAAAGGGATGTTGAGCCGGTCGGCGGCTATGCGGCTGTTCGGCACGACGGATGTCGTGGGGCGACAGGTCGCAATCAACAATACCTATCCGGTAACGGTGACGGGAGTTTTCGAGGATGTGCCGCAGAATTCGGTTTACACCCCCGAGTTGATTCTGATGATGAAGTTTATCAACATCATGAACGGACAGCCGAATTATCAGAACGACAGGTGGACTACCTGGATGAGCGAGTGCTATTTCCGCGTCCATCCGGAAACGGACGCGGCGGTTTCCGGTCGCAAATTCCAGCGGGCATTGTTGGAGCGGATGTTCGAGTCCGACTACTATTACGACGAATCGACGAACGATATCGATACGATAATTATGCAGGCTGGCGGGCCGGAAAGTCCGAAACTGTTACAGATACGGCCCTTCAACGAGTGCTATTTCACGCCTGAGGTGCGCGAAAACGGAAATACGTACGACCCCGGGGCGCTGGTGGTACTGGGAATTATCGCTGTGCTGGTGCTGGTGATCGCCATCGTCAACTATGTCAATATCTATACGGCGCGTTCGACAGAGGTGGTTCGAGCGATGGGGATCAAGAGCATCATGGGGGCGAGCCGAAGCAGTCTGATCGGCTTCATTATCGGGGATTCGGTGCTGATTGCCTTTGTTTCGGCCGTTACGGCTTTCGGGCTGGCTTACCTGCTGAGGCCGCTCTATCCGATGCTGCTCGGGAGTGCGCTACCGTTCGACCTGAGCTGGGATATTTTGCTGGTGTTGTTCGGAGTCTTGCCGTTGGTATGCGGGGTGCTGTCGGGGATCTTCCCGGCGGTGGTACTCACGCGGATGAAGCCGATCGATGCCATCGCCAACCGTTCGAGCGGAGGACGGCAGATGTCGACGGTGCGGAACGTGCTGATCGTCTTCCAGTTCGTCATCTCGATCGGACTGATCGCGGCGACGCTGATCATCAACAAACAGATGCGCTACCTCGCGACGATCGATTTGGGCTACAGTCGCGAGAATGTGGTGAAAGTGACGGGCGGGCCGTTCATGAATAATGACCGATTCGAGGCCTATCGCGAACAGCTGCTCACTTCACCGACGATTATCGACGCGTCGCTCATCGGAGGCGATCCGATGTATGTCTCCAATATGACGACGATCAAAATCAATGATACGGAGAGCTTTACGCCCAGGCTCCTGAACGGTGACCAGCATACACTCCATGTGCTGGGGGTGCCGATGGTCGAAGGGGATTCGATCATGGCGACCAATTTAGACCGACTGGGATGGGAGTGTATGGTCATCAACGAATCGTTCGCCAACTATATTCGCAGCGTGGCGCCGGAGGTACAGATTCCTGGGTCGAAGTTCATCGGGGTATTCCGCGATTTCCAGAACCGGCCGATGACGGAACGGGTTATGCCGTTGATCCTGTTTCGGGCATGGAGCGGAGACGCCTATGTCCGGATTGCGGCGGGGCAGATCGAACCGGCGCTCCGACATATCGAACGCACGTTCCGCGAGATGTTTCCGAACGAGGTCTTCCAGTATGAATTTATGGACGAACAGTTCGACCGGATGTACAAACAGGAGAACCTGTTCCGGGCCCGGTTGCTGACGTTCAGCGTGCTGGCGATCTTTATCGGCTGTCTGGGGCTCTTCGCGCTGGTGGGATACTCGGTGGAGCGGCGGCGGAAGGAGATCGCGATCCGAAAGGTGCACGGGGCGACGGTCGGCGAGGTGGTGGGGATGCTCTGTCTGAGCTTCCTGAGGTGGCTGGGGCTGGCGTTCGTCATCGCGGTGCCGCTGGTGTGGTGGCTGATGAACGGATGGATGAGCCGGTATGCCTATCGGACAGGGATGAGTTGGTGGATATTCGCAGTGGCGGGGCTCGCGGCGGCGGTGATCGCGCTCTTCACGGTGCTGGGGCAGAGCTACCGCGCGGCGGTCGAAAACCCGGCGGTGGCGATCAAACGGGAGTAAGGGGGATGCGGGGAGATATGGCGGGGATTTTTTAACGGTGATAAATAAGTAAAAACAGATAAGAACTATGGACAGAGTAATCGAAAAAAAGAAGGGGTTGCGGAAAAAACATATCCCGTATGTAGCCGGCGGGGCGGTGTTGCTGGTGTTGTTGGGCTGGCTGATCTTCGGCGACCACAGCGCGTCGATGAAGGTGGACAGCCGGACGGTGACGATCGAGACGGCCCGCAGGGGGCAGTTCAACGACTATGTGCGGGTGAACGGCAATGTGCTGCCGATCACGACGGTGCAGGTGAGCCCGCTGGAGAGCGGAAATGTGGATGTCAAGGTGGTCGAGGAGGGGGCGATGGTGCGCAAGGGCGATGTGATCGTCCGGCTCACCAACCCGCAGCTCAACATGCAGATCCTGACGAGCGAGGCCGACCTGGCGGAAAAGGAGAACCTGCTCCGAAACACGCGGGTGAGCATGGAACAGGAGAAGCTGAATCTCCAGAAGGAGCGACTCCAGCTCGATATGGATGTGGCGCGGGCCAAACGCAAGTACGAACAGTATGAGGCGCTCCACCGCGAAGACCTCATCTCGAACGAAGAGTACTTGCAGGCCAAGGAGAATTACGAACTCTCGCTGAAACAGAAAGAGCTGGTCTTCGAACGGCAGCTCCATGACTCGATCTTCCGGAGCATCCAGGTCGACAACATGGAGATCAGTCTCGAAAGCATGAAGAAAAACATGGAGCTGATCCGCCAGCGGGTCGACAACCTCAACGTGAAGGCCAACATCGACGGCGAGCTGGGGCAGCTGGATGTGGTGCTCGGGCAGTATGTCAACGCCGGGACGAAGGTGGGGCAGATCAACGACCTGAGCGACTACAAGATCGAGGCGATGATCGACGAACACTACATCGACCGCGTGAAACCGGGGCTCGAAGGGACGTTCGAACGGCAGGGAAACAAGTTCGGACTGGTGGTGCGGACGGTCTTCCCGGAGGTGCGCAACGGCCAGTTCCGGACGTGGTGCTACCTGACGGGCGAGCGGCCCGAGAATATTCGCTCGGGGCAGACTTACTACATCAATCTGGAGCTGGGACAGCCGACGGAGGGGATCATCATCCCGCGCGGGGCGTTCTACCAGACGACGGGCGGCAGCTGGATCTTCGTGGTGTCGCCGGACGGGGACAAGGCCTACCGCCGGCCGGTGAGGATCGGACGCCAGAATCCGATGTACTACGAGGTGCTCGAAGGGCTCGAGGACGGCGAACGGGTGATTGTGTCGAGCTACGATACCTACGGCGACAATCAGGTGCTGCTGCTCAAATAGGGGGGCGGCGCGACGAAATCGTCGGGGGAGGGCATCCGAAACGGGGCCGGGATGCGTCTCTTGTATGAACATTTGTTGAAAGGGTGTTGAAACCGACCCTCGGACGCATCCGAAATCCCGTTTCGATGCGTCTTATGAACGACGGGGTGGCTGGACGGTATGGCCGCTCTGTCGTTCTTTCGGTTTTTAATTTTTTGAATGCAAGTAAAATGAGACTGTTTTTCCGTCAATTTCTGACGACGATGCGTCGTTTCCGGCTGGCCTGCGGGTTGAACATCGTGGGGCTGAGCGTGGCTTTCGCAGCTTTTATCCTGATCCTGATGCAGGTGAGGTATGAGTCGACTTTCGACCGCTTCCACCGGCATGCCGACCGGATCTGCCAGGCCGAAATGCTGATGGCCGAGGGGTTCGTGCCGGTCGTCTCGTCGGAGTTCGGCCGGACGTTCGGCGGGATGGGGGCGGGGATCGAGGCGTATGCGCTGTTGATACCGCCTTTTGAAGATACGTATATCACGGTCGAACGCAACGGGACGAAGGTCGGATTCGTACAGCCGGTGGTGGCGGCCCAGGCGGCGTTTACCGATATCTTCACGCCGGAGATGGTGGAAGGGGTTGCGGATGCGCTGCGGGAACCGGGCAAGGTGCTTCTGCCGGCGTCGCTGGCGCAGAGCTTGTTCGGAACGGAACACGGTGTGGTGGGGCGCGGAATGACGGTGGGAGGAAAGGAGTATGAGGTCGGAGGGGTCTACCGCGATTTCCCGGACAATTCGCAGATCAAAAACCGGGTCATCCTGCCGCTCGTTTTCGGGTCCGACGAGTACAGTTGGGATAACGCCAACTATCAGATGTATGCGCTGCTCCGTCCGGGGGTCGATCCGGCGCAGATCGTGGAGGGGTGGAAAGCGTTTCCGCTTACCAATAAGATGGATATGGGGATGGAGATAACGGCGAATCTCGTTCGGCTGTCGGATCGCTATTACGACGACCGGTCGGCGGCTTTCGGGACGGGCGCGCTGACGGAACGCGGCAACCGGACGACGATGACGCTGTTGTTGTCGATCGCGCTGTTGGTGATCGGTATCGCCGCTGTGAACTTCGTCAATTTCGCCACTTCGCTTACTCCGTTGCGGATCAAGAATATCAATACACGAAAGGTGTTGGGCTCTCCGGTCGGGACACTGCGGGCGGAACTGGTCTTCGAGTCGGTGGGCATCTCGTTGTTGGGCTTCGGCCTCGGCCTGTTGTGGGTCTACCTGCTGGGGGATACCGGTTTCAACGAACTGATCTCGGGCGGTATCTCTTTCTCGACCTACAGTGGGGTGATCTGGTTGGGGCTGGGGGTAGCTCTGGGCGTCGGGATACTGGCGGGGATCTATCCGGCGGTCTACACCACTTCGTTCCCTCCGGCGCTGGTGCTGAAGGGGACGTTCGGTCTCTCGCCGAAGGGGCGTAAGCTGCGGACGGCGCTGATCGGCTTCCAGTTCGTGGTCTCTTTGGGGCTGATCGTGGCGGCGATGTTCATGCAGTTGCAGAATCGCTATCTGCGCGGAATCAATACGGGACTGGATTACGAGGGGATTGCGATGGCCCGGATGGGCGGCGAGCTCCGCGGATCGAAGGCGTTCGAGGAGCGGGTGGTGCAGTCGCCGCTGGTCGAGGAGGTGGGCTATTCGGAGAGGCCGCTGGGGCTGACCAATCTGCATGCTCAGTGGGGCCGCGAACTCCGGGGAACGACGATTTTGTTTGCGGCGGATATGGTGTCGTGGAACCTGCCCCGGATGCTGGGGGTCGAGTTGTTGGACGGGGACTACTTCACGGAGACGGATGCGCGGCGCGAGGGGTGTTATCACTATCTGTTCAACGAGTCGGCGGCCCGGGAGTTCGGACTCTCGATGCAGGAGCCGCTGAACGAACGGGGATGGGGAGGAGAGGCCCGGTTGACGGGAATCGCCCGGAATTTCAACTACGGGTCGCTGCATGCCGGAGTGGGGCCGATGGCGATGGTGCTGGTGGGAAGGGAGTCGGGGCTCGATGCCGACCGGCTGCAGACCGCCTATTTCAAAATCAAGGGCGACCCTTATGCGGCGGTCGAACACATCCGGCGGGCGGCAGCCGAAATCGATCCGGCTTACCCGGTTGACCTGCAATTCTTCGATGCGGCGTTCGATGCGCTGTACCGGAAGGAGTTGAAGGTGACGACGTTGATTACGGTCTTCTCGCTGCTGGCTGTGGTGCTCTCGCTGGTGGGGGTCTTCGGACTGGTGGTCTTCGAGACGCAGTACCGGCGGAAGGAGATCGGGGTGCGCAAGGTGATGGGGGCGACGGTGGCGGAGATTCTGGCGATGTTCAACCGCTCGTTTGTCCGGTTGGTGTTGATCTGCTTCGTGGTGGCGGCTCCGCTGGCTTGGTACGGAGTGCGGGAGTGGCTGGGGACGTTCGCTTATCGGACGCCGATCTACTGGTGGGTCTTCGCGGTGTCACTGCTGATCGTGCTGGCGATTACGCTGGCTACGGTGACGATCCAAAGTTGGCGTGCTGCGACGGCGAATCCGGTGGAGGCGTTCAAGACGGAGTAGGGATTTGCGACAGGCGGTGCGGTGTCTAAAAAATAGACACCGACTGTCTAATTTTTAGACAAAAAAGCCGGGAAGCTGAATTTGCAAGATGCTGTGAACCAGAAAATTATTAACTTTGGCATGATTTCGGCATGAAACAGGATGTCGCTAACCAATCAAACCAAACGACAAAACATTAAACAATCATGGAAAATACCATTCAAATCACCGATCCGATGCTCCGCATCACAGACCTGAGCAAATATTTCCGCACGGAAGAGGTCGAAACCATTGCGCTGAACCATGTTTCGATGGAGGTCGCGCCGGGCGAGTTCGTGGCGATCATGGGGCCGTCGGGGTGCGGCAAATCGACGCTGCTGAATATCCTCGGCCTGCTCGACAATCCTTCGGACGGGACCTACTATCTGCTGGACAAGGAGGTCGGGTCGCTCAAGGAGAAGGAACGGACGCTGTACCGCAAGGGAAACATCGGGTTCGTGTTCCAGAGCTTCAACCTGATCGACGAACTCAATGTGTTCGAAAATGTCGAACTGCCGCTGATCTACCTGCGGATCCCGGCCAAGAAACGGAAGGAGATGGTGAACGACATCCTGAACCGGATGAACATCAGTCACCGGGCGGGGCACTTCCCGCAGCAGCTCTCGGGGGGGCAGCAGCAGCGTGTGGCGATCGCCCGGGCGGTGGTGGCGCAGCCGAAGCTGATTCTGGCCGACGAACCGACCGGTAACCTCGATACCAAGAACGGGCAGGAGGTGATGACGCTCCTCTCGGAACTGAACCGCGAGGGGACGACGATCATCATGGTGACGCACTCGCAGCGCGACTCGACTTATGCCCACCGGATCATCAACCTGTTGGACGGCCAGATCGTGGACAGCGTCAAGAACGAGCTGTAGGGATTAGTCCGCTCTATCTTTTCTTCATAAAAAACGGCAGGTCTGCCGCTTCCGTTCGTCTCGCTGCCGGCGAGGCGGGGAGGCGGCGGGCCTTTTTTCGTATATTTGTCCGTTATGAAGACAGTGGATCGTGTAAAACAACGGGTACAGGCCGGAATGGTGGCCGTGTCGGTGGTGCTGATGGTCGGCAAGTTCGTCGCCTTTTTCCTGACGGATTCGGTGGGGATTCTGACGGATGCGCTGGAGAGTATCGTGAATGTGACGGCTGGGTTCATCACGCTGTACAGCCTGCATCTGGCGGCCAAACCGAAGGATGCGGGGCATCCTTTCGGGCACGGGAAGGTGGAGCTGATTTCGGCGTCGATCGAAGGGCTGATGATTCTGTTGGCCGGGGCCTGGATCGGTGTCGAAGGGGTGAAGCGGCTCTTCGAACCCCGGATGCCGGGGAGGCTGGATATCGGGATCGCGGTGGTGGCGGCGGCCGGGGCGGTGAACTATATCGCCGGGTGGTGGAGCATCCGGATGGGGCGGCGGTATGACTCGATCGCGCTGGTGGCGGGCGGAAAGCATTTGCAGACGGATACCTGGTCGACGGTCGGGCTGGTGGCGGGGCTGTTGTTGCTCTATTTCACCCGCATTCCGTGGATCGACGGCGCGTTGGCGGTGCTCTTCGGCGTGCTGATCGGCGTGGCCGGCGGCCGGATTCTGCACAAGACGATCGGGGGGCTGATGGACAAGGCGGATCGGGAGGTGCTGGAGCAGATCGTCCGCGGGGTGGCGGCGCGAAGGAGGCCGGAGTGGATCGATGTGCACAACCTCAAGGCTATTCGGTACGGCAGTTTCCTCTATGTCGATTGCGACCTGACGCTGCCGTGGTATTTCAATGTCGCGCAGGGGCACGATGCGTGCGAGGAGCTGAAGGACGCGCTCTATGCGGTGTTCGACGGGCGGGTGCTGGTCTCGACGCATTCGGATTCGTGCGAGGAGCGCCACTGTGCGCATTGCGAGGTGGCGGATTGTCCCTACCGGCGGGAGCCGTTCGAGGCGCCCCAGCCGCTGACCCTCGGCGAGATGACCAAAAACGACGAGACGAGGCACGCCGAGGGCGAGGAGTGAGAGGGGCGGTCGGACGCTATTCGATGGTGTACCACGTGTAGCCCCGGGCGGGAATAGTAACGTGCAGGGTCGCCCGGTACTCCCGGTCGAGGCGGTAGCTTTTCGGCGCATCGCCTGCGTGCAGGATGCCGCTGTCATAAAGGTCGCGGCCGTCGCCCCGCACGACGAACCGCACGGAGCCGGGGCCCACTGTCCCGTCGGGTCGGGCGAGGCCGACGAATTGCCGGGTGTCTCCGTCCGTCGCATACCACAGTCTGGAGCCGTCCGTCAGGGCGATGGGGCTCAGGCCGGAGGGGGCGGCGTAGTCGATGTCGTTGTCGGCCACACCGACCCGGGCCCGGAACGAGCGGGCCGTCCCGTGCAGGTCGATTTTCAGTATCGACGGGGCATGGGTGCCGATCACTTCGGCGAGGGTCTCTCCGCCGACGGTGGCCGGACGGCCGGTGACGGAACGGCCGATCCGGGCGGTACCGTAGATCTGGTGTACGGCTTCGGGGCGCAGGTCGGCGAGGCGAAAGGTCTGACGGGCAACGAGCGGATGGGTGCACAGCAGCAACACTCCGGCCGCAAGCAAACGGATGGTTTTCATGAATGACTGAGTTTAGGTCGGCTGCAAAAATAGACGCTTTTCCCGATTCGGAGAAACGGAGCCTTGCGCGACCTGTTCCGAATCGATCATTATTCGGCGATTCGATTTGTCCGACCGGCGGAAAATAACGATATTTGTCCTATACATACGATCGGAATGGGAAATCGGATAAGCATCTGTCTCTGGAGTTGTCTTTTGTCGCTCGGGGCGGCCGTCGGGTCGGCGGGGGGGCGGGAGACGGGGGCGGTGCGTCTGTCGCTCGGGGAGGCGATCGAGCGGGCGCAGGCTTGCTCGATCGATGCCATGATGGCCAAGCATACCTACCTGAGCCAGTACTGGCAGTATCGCTCCTACCGGGCGCAGATGCTGCCTTCGCTCTCTTTGAGCGGGACGATTCCCAATTTCGACAAGTCGTACACGTCGCTCCAGAATGCGGTGACGGGGGGGTATAATTATGTGGACAATTACGCGATGCGCAACTCGCTGGGGCTCTATCTCCAACAGAATATCGCGGCCACGGGCGGGAATATCCAGCTCTACACGGGGCTCGACCGGCTCGACCAGTTCGCGCCGGAGCGGGAGGTGACCTGGAATTCGGCGCCGGTGAGCCTGATTCTCAACCAGCCGATCGGCGGCTTCAATCAGCTCAGGTGGGACAAGCGGATCGAACCGGTCAGGTACGAAAAGGCGAAGTATGAATATCTGGAGTCAATGGAGGCGATTACGGCCCAAGCGGTGACGCTGTTTTTCGACCTCCTCGTGGCGCAGCAGAACCTCGATATCGCCCGGAAAAATCGGGACAATACGGATACGCTCTACAAAATATCGCAGGAGCGGTTCCGGATCGGCTCCATCTCGAAAAACGACCTCATGCAGCTCGAATTGAGGCTGCTGAACGAGGGGATGTCGATCAATACCAATAAATTGCAGCTGGATTTGGCGGCGGCGCGGTTCAAGTCCTATTTGCGGCTCGACGAGGGGGACTCGGTGGCGCTCGATATTCCGGGAAGTGTCCCGGGGGTGGAGATTCCGATCGAGGAGGCGTATCGGCTGGCCTTTACCAATACGTCGTTCGAGTACCGGAACCGGATCAGTCAGCTCGAAGCGGAGATGAGCGTGGCGCAGGCGAAGGCGAATCGCAGACCGCAGGCGACGGTCTATGCGCGGTTCGGGCTCAATCAGGTGGCGGAGACGATCGGGGGGGCGTATCGCAATCCGCTGGATCAGGAGACGGTGAGGATGGGGATCACGGTGCCGATCTTCGACGGCGGGGTGGCGCGCGGAAAGGTGCGGATGGCGCTCTTCAGGCAGGAGGTGACGGAGGCGGAAATCGACAAGGAGCGGATCGACCGGAAGCAGGATATCTACCTGAAGGTGATGCAGTTCAATAACCAGAATGCGCAGTGTGCGATTTCGGCTCGGGCCGATTCGGTGGCGGCGGAGCGGTATGCGCTCTCGCTGCGCCAGTTCGCGGCGGGGAAGATCAGTGTGCTGGACTTCAATACGGCCCAGAGCGAACGCAATACGGCGCACACGAGTTATCTCGCGGAGTTGCAGAACTACTGGAACTACTACTATGCGATACAGCGCTATACGCTGTTCGATTTCATGCACGGGCGCAATATCGCGGCGTGTTTCGATGTCGTTTCGCTGGAAAAACAATAGTCGGTCATGGGAACGAACTTATTTCGGCATATCTTCCGTTTGTTATTCGGGTGGGGCGGGGTTTGGCTGGTCTCCTGCGCGGGCGGGGCGACTTCGGAGGAGGCGGGGGATTCGGCTGTCCTGAAGAAGGCGCAGACGCAGATCGCCAATCCGGTGGATACGATCGTGTTGCGGCGCGGGACGTTCCGGTCGCAGCTCATCAGCAACGGAAAGCTGAGGGCGCAGCAGAAGAGCGACCTGAGGTTTGCGGCGTCGGGGACGGTGACGTGGCTGGCGGGCGGAAACGGGACGGCGGTGAGGGCGGGGGCGCAGATTGCGCGGATCGATGACCGCGAGGCGCAGATCCGGTTGGAACAGGCCCGGCAGGCGATGCACAAGGCGGATCTCGACTTGCAGGATGCGTTGCTGGGGTTCGGGTACGATGTGGCGGATACGGCGAGGGTGCCGGACGAGACGATGCGGATCGCCCGGTTGAGGTCGGGATACGATGCGGCGGTGACGGGCTTGCGGAGTGCGCGCTTGGCGGCGGATAATTGTGTGCTCACGGCGCCGTTCGGCGGGCGGATTGCGAACCTGAAAACGAAGTTGCACGAGAATCCGAAGGGGGACTTTTTCTGTTCGGTGATCAACGACCGTTCGTTCGACGTGGAGTTCAATATCCTCGAAAGCGAGCTCTCGAGTGTCCGGCCGGGGCAGGAGGTGCGGGTGGCGACGTTCGTCGAACCGACGAAACGTTATGCGGGGCGGGTGGTGCAGGTCAATCCGACGGTGGATGAAAAGGGGCAGATTACGGTGACGGCGAATATCCCGAATCCGGGGACGCTGATCGACGGGATGAATGTGAAGGTCTTTGTCGAGAGCTCGGTGGGGGACAAACTGGTGGTGCCGAAGAGTGCGGTGTTGGTGCGGGACGACCGGGAGGTGCTTTTCCGTTACGATCGGGAGACGGGGCGGGCGATGTGGACGTATGTGCTGATCGAGATGTCGAACAGCGATTCGCATGCGGTGGTGCCGAATACGGATCGGGGGGCGGAGCTGAATGTGGGGGATGCGGTGATCGTTTCGGGGAATCTCAACCTGGCGGACGGCTCTGCGGTGGAGATCAAACGGCGGTGAGAACTTGTGCGGCTTTGTGGTATAGGCTGCTGTAGCGATGCGTAGTATCGCCCGTTCACGGGACATGGGGCCCGCGCGGCCTGAGGGCAGTTTTAGGCGGGACAAAGCTCGACCTCGCGCGACCGCTGAAGTAGGAAATCATTCAAACACGTGATTCGTGTTTGAATAAGATTTCCGCCAGCGCGCGGTCAGAGAACGGGGCGAAAATTTGGGCCAACACAGCCCTTTGCCCACCGCGGGCACGCGGGGCCTGCCCGGCCTGAGGGCAGTACCCTCCCGTAGGACGACGCGCGCCACGCCTAAAGAAGCGATTCAACTATTTCGGCAGTGAGCCAAATATAGATGAATCGCGTAAGGCGCGCGAAAAAGCGGCGGAGCGATAGTGGAGCCGCAGTGAGGCCGACACGGGGCGGCGCTTTGGGCCGAGCTTCTGCGGCTCGCAGAGCCGCGCGGGCCGAAGCCTCCGACCGCGGAGGCCCGCAACTCGCCATGCTCGTTTTAGGCCCCGCAGGTTTCAACCCGCTAAGGCAATTGGACTTTCTTAGGCTTGGTTGCGTCTCGTTGCGCTACCGCTGGCGGCAAACAGTTGGAGGTCAAGAGCGATTAGCGCGTTTCCGTTCGGAATCGCCATCCTTGGCAAGAGCGACGCATTAGCGGCGCGAGGGGGGCGGCCGAGGACGAACTTGAAAGAATGGATGAACTTTGAGTGGTGGGTTGGGCTGTGCTTTGGGTTGATCTTCTGCGGCTCGCAGAGTTCCGTCCCCGCCCCGGGCTACCGCTACTACACCTCGGGCGTGCTGGGCGGCATCGGCCATTACGGTTACAGCTGGTCGTCTACAACCAACCGCACGGTTAGCGGTATCTACGGGCGATTCTTGTGGTTCAATTCGCAGGGCCTCGATCCCAGCGATGCGAACGACCGTGCCACGGGTCGTCAGTTGCGTTGCCTCTCGGAATAAACGGAGAGGAGCAGTTGCTCGACCGAGCGGAAAAGACGGAACTCCGCCTGGCGGCGTTCGGAAGTTAAAGCAGCAGAAATTGGCAGGAGGAGATAGGGGCAGGGAAAGCCCCGGTCACCAGAGTAAGTAAATATGAATTCGTTATTGTTGCCGTTACAAGGGTTGTTAGTCGGTTTCCTGGCCTCGGTGCCATTGGGGCCGATCGGCGTCATCTGTATCCAACGGACTTTGAACGGTACACACCGCAGCGGCTTCTTCTCCGGACTCGGTGCGGCGACGGCTGACACGTTGTTCGCCACGCTCGCCGTCTTTTCCCTATCGTTCATGACCGATTTTATGAACGCCCATAAGCATTGGTTTACGGCGATCGGGGGGATTCTGATTATCGTGGTCGGCTTTTCGATCTTTTACAAACGGGTCAGGAGGGCCAGCCAGCGCAGGCAGACCCGGAGCAGCTTGCTGAGCGACTACCTCTCGATCTTTTTTCTGACGTTGACCAATCCGGCTTATATTCTGGTATTCATTACTCTGTTCGCCGCGCTGGGGATTAGCAGCGAGGGGGGGCAGACGGGAGGAAATCTGTCGCTGATCTTCGGCGTGCTGGTGGGGGCGGCGTGCTGGTGGTTTCTGCTGACCTATGCGGTGAACAAACTGCGGAGGAGGTTTCGGCTCAGGCACCTTTGGTGGATCAACAAAATTACGGGGGCGGTGATTATCCTTTTCGGGGTCTTGCTGGTATTGAGTCTGGTGGTGGATTTGGGGCCGGTGGAGCGGATCTTAGCTTAAATTCCGACAATGAAAAAAAAGATTATTATTGCCATAGACGGTTATTCGTCCTGCGGGAAAAGTACTTTTGCCAAAGCGGTGGCGGCGAAGTTGGGTTATATTTTTATCGACACGGGGGCGATGTATCGTGCCGTGACGCTGTTCGCCATGCGGAACGGTTTGACGGACGATCCGGAGGCGCTGGCGGAGAGGCTGCCGGAGGTGCGGATCGATTTCCGGTTCGATCAGGAGACGGGGCACAGCGATGTCTATTTGAACGACGAGAATGTCGAAACGGAAATCCGTCGTATCGATGTGAGCAATCGGGTGAGTGGGGTGAGCTGCATTCCGGCGGTGCGGGCCAAGCTGGTGGCAATGCAGCAGGAGATGGGGCGGCGCAAGGGGGTGGTGATGGATGGGCGGGATATCGGGACGATGGTTTTTCCGGAGGCGGAACTGAAGATTTTCATGACGGCGGATCCGCGTGTACGGGCGGAGCGGCGTTATAAGGAGTTGATTGCAAAGGGGGAAGAGATCTCGTTGGCTGAAATCGAACGGAATATCCGTGAACGGGATCATCAGGATGAGACGCGGGCGGTGAGTCCGTTGCGTCGGGCGGCGGATGCGGTGGTGCTGGATAATAGCGGGATGACGGTAGAGGAACAGATGCGGTGGATCGACTTGCGTTTGGCCGAGTTGGAGTAAGGCTCGTTGTGGTGGGGAGGGGGTTGGGGCCGAGGACTGTTTCATTTGGGGTGGCGGACGGCGATTGGGCCGAACAGATTAAGCGATACGTAGTATCGCTCCGTCCCGCCGGTGCGCCCATCGTTTTGTTAGGGTTGTCTTTGCCTTACTAACCGGACGCCGCCCGCGTAGGGCAGTTTCAGACGGGACAAAGCTCGCCCGCGCGCGACTGCTGAAGTAGGAAATCATTCAAAGCGTAAAACGCTTTGAATAAGATTTCCGCCAGCGCGCGGACAGAGAACAGGGGTAGAGGCTGCCACAGCGAAACGTAGTTTCGCCCGTCCACGGGACGTGGGGCCTGCCCGGCCCGAGGGCAGTACCCTCCTGTAGGACGACGCGCGCCCCGCCTTAAGAGGGAAATCGTCAAAATGCGCTGGCGCGTTTTGACAGGATTTCCCAAGGCGCGCGAAAAAAGAGTGGTGCGCAAAAACTCCGTCGCCCGCCTGCTTGAACGGGCATATTCTGCCGGTTGGCGATGAGCCAATCCGGCAAGAATTGCCGCGGGCGACGTTTAGGAGTAGATACGTCCATTTTTTGAGTGCCGAGCGGCACCGGCGGAGCGACAGCGGAGCCGCAGTGAGGCGGACACGGGGCGGAGAATTGGGCTGTGCCTGTTCTTTGGGCGGGAAAACCGCAATCGGTTTTCCCGCTGCGCCGGGCCGAGCTTGGGGCTGAGATTTGGGCTGAACTTGTTGGCCGTACTTTGGGTAGTGCTTTAGTCTGAGAGCGAATAGCGCGATTCCGTTCGGAATCGCCGTCCTCGGCAAGAGCGACGCATTAGCGGCGCGAGGGGGGCGCGCCGAGGACGAAGCTCATCGCAAAGAGGCCGTGCTCTTGCGACCCATTGGGTCGCGCGGGCCGGACGCCTCCCACCGGTCGGCCCGCAACACGCCGCTCGCGCGTCGAGAGTTGCCGTTCCTCCCGGGCGTCCGGCCCACTTTAGTCGAGAGTGAATATTAAGGGTCGGAGCCAGCGTGGGCCGAACGAGCTCCGCGAAGTTGCGGCCCTACGCCTGGGGTGGCTCCGGCCCGAGCGGTTCTACGAACCGCAGGATTCCACTCAAAAGTAGGGTAGATGTGGCCGCTTGGGGTCGCTTTCGGGTAGCGGCTGCCCCTTGGGTAGTTCTAGCCAGTATTTGAGTGCCTCTCTTCCCCGTTTATTCCGAGAGGCACCGCAACTGAAAACCGTAGCCGCGGTAGTACGTACCGCTGGGATTAAGATCCGTCACGCTGAAATTCAAGTATACCCCGCTGTTGCCGCTCACCGACGACGAATAGCTGAATCCGTGGTAGCCGACATTTACCTGTACGCCCGAGTGCGAATCGCGGTAGCCCGGGGCGGGTCGCTCGATGCTCGAAAAACGACCGCCTCTACCACAGACGATCGGCTCCGTCTGCCTCCGGCGACCCCCTGCTCGAATGAATCGCATAACCAGATTTTCTGTTCTCTTAGAAATTCCATGAATTACGACGAAAGCATAGCCTATCTGTACGCCGCCGCCCCCATGTTCCAGAGCGTTGGCAGCCGCGCCTATAAAGAGGGACTCGAAACTACGGAAGCCCTCAATGAACTGCTCGGGAACCCGTATAAGGCTTATCCCGCCGTGCACGTCGCCGGAACCAACGGCAAAGGATCTGTCTCGCAGATGCTCGCCGCCGTGCTGCGGGAGGCGGGATACAAGACGGGGCTTTATACCTCGCCCCACTTGCGCGACTTCCGCGAGCGGATGCAGGTGGACGGCCGGATGATCTCCGAACAGGAGGTCGTTGAGTTCGTCGAACGGCTGAAACCCCATGTCGAACGGCTGAAACCCTCGTTTTTCGAGATTACCACCGCCATGGCCTTCGACTTTTTCCGCCGCCAAGCGGTGGATATCGCCGTCGTCGAGGTCGGGATGGGCGGACGGCTCGACTGCACCAATGTCATTACTCCGCTCGTGAGCGTCATTACCAATATCAGCTTCGACCACCGGCAGTTCCTGGGCGAGACGCTGCCCGAGATTGCCGGCGAGAAAGCGGGGATTATCAAACCCGGCGTGCCGGTCGTCGTGGGCGAGTTTCAGCCGGAGACCGCGCCGACCTTCATCGCAAAAGCCCGCGAGACCGGCTCGCCCATTCTTTTTGCCGACCAGCGGTATCGTTGCGACGGGCACGACGGGCGGATGTTCGAGGTCGAGAATCGGGGGGACGGCTACCGGTTTACCGTACAGCTCGGGATGGAGGGAGACTATCAGCAGCGGAACCTCTGCACCGCGCTGGCGGCGTTGGATATCCTGACCGAACGGCTGCCGAGGCCGCTCACGACGAACGAAGTGCGGCGGGGGCTCGCCGAGGCGCGGGTGCCGGGGCGGTGGCAGCGGATCGATACGGGAGAGGATCCGTGTCCCATCGTTTGCGATACGGGGCATAACGAGGCGGGGCTGGCCTTTGTGGCGGGGCAGCTGGAAAAGCAGGTCTATAAAAAACTCTATTTCGTGCTCGGCGTCGTGGCGGACAAGGAGCTGGAGCACATTCTGCCGCTGTTGCCGCGGGAGGCGCACTATCTCTTCACACAGGCTGCGCTGCCGCGGGCGCTGGCGGCGGAACGGCTGGCGGAGGTCTGTCGCGCGGCGGGGTTACGGGGCGAAACGGTCGCCAACGTCCCGCGGGCGCTCGGTCGGGCACGCGAATTGGCCGGGCCGGGAGACCTCGTCTTCGTCGGGGGCAGCACCTTCACGGTTGCAGAAGTGCTGTAATAGTCATACCTTTGTACATTCAGGCTCCGACCGTTTTGTCGTCGGGGCATTCAATACGCGAAGAGGATGACTTGTCAGAAAAATATTACCCGGGGATGCTGCTTTTCGACCGACGCCAACGGCGAACCGACGGCGCAAAACTGTCCGGGGGCGCATAAACTCGAAGTCTTCGACTGGATGGCCGATCTGCCCGATCCGCTGGCCGAAAACGCCATCTACGAGGTGCAGTTCAAAAACACCCGGAAGGGATACTACTGGAACAATACGGGCATCTCGCTCAAGGTGGGCGACATCGTGGCCGTCGAGGCCAGCCCGGGACACGATATCGGGATCGTCACCCTGACGGGCGAACTGGTGACCCGGCAGATGAAGCGCACGGGCTTCAATCCGCAGGGGCTCGAATGCAAGAAAATCTATCGGAAGGCGAAACCTTACGACATTGAAAAGTGGCAGGAGGCCATCGGGCTGGAGCATCAGACGATGATCCGCTCGCGGCAGATCGCGGCAGACCTGCACCTCAATATGAAGATCGGCGATGTGGAGTATCAGGGGGATAAGTTGAAGGCCATCTTCTATTACATTGCCGACGAACGGGTCGATTTCCGCGAACTGATCAAGGTGCTGGCCGACCAGTTCCGCGTTCGGGTCGAGATGCGCCAGATCGGCGCACGGCAGGAGGCGGGACGGATCGGCGGAATTGCGCCGTGCGGACGCGAACTCTGCTGCTCGACCTGGATGAACAGCTTCTCGTCGGTCACGATCGGGGCGGCAAGGCATCAGGAGATCTCGCTCAACCCGCAGAAGCTGGCGGGACAGTGCGGCAAGCTCAAATGCTGTCTCAATTACGAATTGGATTCCTATATCGATGCGCGGCGGGCGTTTCCGCGGCTTAACGGGCCGCTGGAGGCGATGGACGGCAGCTATCATCTGGTCAAGAGCGATATCTTCAAAAAACTGATGTGGTTCAGCCCCGATCCGCACTCCACGGCGGTGATGATTCCGCTGACCACGGAACGGGTGCGGCAGATCGTGGTGATGAACCGTCGGGGCGAGAAGGTGGACAAACTGGAGGATGCGGCGTTGCTCGCGGCGCAGCATAGCGCGCCGGCAGAGCCGGAGATCAAGAATGTGGTGGGCGAGGAGAGCATCACGCGGTTCGACCACGCACGGAGCGGAGGTCGGAAGCGGGGCGGACAGGGACGGAACCGGGGGAATGGCAATCGCGATAACCGCGAGAACAATCGCGACCGGGGCAATAATCAGCGGGGAGACCGGACGGAAAAGGCGGAGAAATCGGAGAAATCGGGCGGCGGGCGGCCTACGGCAAGACCGGAAATGGCGGCTCGGGCCGAAGCGGACGGACGGGCGGAGGCACGACCGACGGCGAGGCCGGAACTGTTGGCCAAGGCGAATGGCGAGCAAGGCGGAGCTGGAAACGGAGGGGGGAATGGCGGTAATAACGGCGGCCGGGGAGGAAACAACTATCGGAACCGCAGTCCGCGGCGGAGGCCGGGCAATCGCTCGCAGGGCGGAGGAACGAACAACGGCGGGCAGGGGGCTTGACGGCATGGGGCGGAGGATCGGATACGGATGCGTGTTCTTCGGCCTCGTGTGGGCCTCTCTCCTGGTGGGGTGCAGCGGGGGGAAGTATATGGAAATGTACGACTTGCCGCGCGAGGGGTGGGGACGGGAAGAGGCGGTCGTCTTCTATTTCGAGACCGACTCGGCGGCGGGGGCGAGGGGGGGGCAGTGGATCGATATCTCGATCCGGTATGACGACGACTATCCGTATGTCGCTTTGCCGCTGGTGATCAAGGCGGTGACGCCCGACAAACGTTTTTGGGCCGACACGGTCGAATTCGCACTGAGGAGGCCGGCGGCAGACGGAGAGCCGGGCGAAGGGGCGTATCGCAGGGCCGGAAGGCACTATTCCAATCACAACGATATCACGCGTCGTTACCGCAGCGGCGTCCGGTTCTCTCAGCGGGGAGAATATGCGCTGTCGGTGCGCCAGCTGACCGGGACGGAGCGGATCCGGGGGATTCGATCCATCGGGGTCGTCGTCAGCGGAGCGCGGCCGGTGCGGAGACGGTGACCGCTCTTTTTTGTGAACCTGTTTGCGAGCATGGGAAAAAATAAACTCAAAAAATTCAGCGAAAATCTCACCTTTCGCTGCCTGATCCAACCGCAATTCGAAGAGGTATTCCGTCACGACCACCCGCTCAAGGGGAGGTGGCGGAGCGAGTTCTTCGGCAACGATCGGCCGATCGTGCTGGAACTCGGATGCGGACGCGGTGAATATACCGTCGGGCTGGCTGAGGCCGATCCGGCGACGAACTACATCGGGGTCGATATCAAGGGGGCGCGGATGTGGCGCGGGGCCAAGACGGCTACGCAGAACCGGATGGCCAATGTGGCTTTTCTGCGGACGCGGATCGAATTCATCGACTCGTTCTTCGCGCCGGGCGAGGTGGATCAAATCTGGATCACCTTTCCCGATCCGCAGATGAACAAACGGAGGGTGGCCAAGCGGCTGACGGCGCCGGGATTTCTGGAACGCTATGCGCGTTTCCTGAAACCGGAGGGGACGATCCACCTGAAGACGGACTCGGGGCACCTGCACGAATACACGAAGGCGGTGCTGGCGGCCAATGGGATGGCGCCGACGGTCTGCTGCAACGATATTTACGGGCCGCAGGGGATTGCCGATGCGGCGCTGGCGATCAAGACGGCTTACGAGACGCGCTTTCTGGCGGAGGGGCTGCCGATCACCTATCTGCAATGGTCGCCGGGAGGGAGACGGGAGTTTGCGGTGCCGGATTTTCCGGCCGACGAGCTGCTGGTGGGGGAAAATACGCCGGTGCGATGAGAATTGAAATCGACGAACAATCGGGCTTCTGCTTCGGGGTCGTCAAGGCGATCTCGACGGCCGAGGAGTGGCTGAGGGCCAGAGAGGGGGCGGTGTGGTGTCTGGGCGATATCGTCCATAACCGGGTCGAGGTGGATCGCCTGGAGCAGTTGGGGCTGCAGACGGTCGGGCATGACCGGTTGCCGGAGCTGGCCGGCCGGTGCGTGCTGATCCGGGCGCACGGCGAGCCGCCGGCGACGTATGCCGAGGCGCGGCGTTACGGAATCGAACTGGTGGATGCCACTTGTCCGGTGGTGGCGAAGTTGCAGGAGCGGGTGCGGCGGGCGTGGGAGGCGATGCGGCGGGTGGAGGGGCAGGTCGTGCTGTTCGGCAAGCCGGGGCACGCCGAGGTGGTGGGGCTGACGGGGCAGACGAACGAGGAGGCGATCGTCATCGAGTCGGAGGCCGATCTGGGACGGATCGATTTCAGCCGGCCGATCTGTCTGTTGTCGCAGACGACGCAGAGCCTGGCGCAGTTCAATGCCATTCGGGACGAGATTCTCCGGCGGGCGGAGCGGCCTGAGACGGTGGAGGTGCATGACACCATCTGTCGGCAGGTCTCGAACCGGAATCCGCACCTGCGCGAGTTTGCCGCCCGGTTCGATGCGGTGATCTTCGTGAGCGGCAGCAAGAGTTCGAACGGCAAGGCGCTCTACGAGGTGTGTCGGAGGGCGAATCCGCGGACGTACAAGGTGGAGGAGGCGACGGAGCTCCGGCGGGAGTGGTTCGAGGGGATCGCATCGGTGGGGGTGTGCGGGGCGACGTCGACGCCGAAGTGGCTGATGCAGCGGGTGGCGGATGCCATCGCCGGTTTTTCGGCGGAGGGCGGTTCGTCGGAGCGGTGAAATGGGGGTGTTTGTCGATTCGCGTTTGCGGATTCGGGAAAAAACGCTATCTTTGCCCTGCAATTTACAATCGGGTCGGTTGGCCGAGTGGTTAGGCAGAGGTCTGCAAAACCTCGTACAGCAGTTCGAATCTGCTACCGACCTCAATTCAAGAAGCAGGTTTTGATATGTGGTTTTACCCGTATCGAAACCTGCTTCTTGAGTTGAGGGTCGCTCCAGCCGTCGCACAACGCTTCGTCCGAGGCGTAGTCGTCCCACGGAACGACCATCCGCCATGTCCCGGCCTCCAGTACACCGTATCGGTCGTTTTTCTCCACTCCGTAATAATATCGGCCATTACTACACTGCAAGGGCCAGATATAGTCGTATTCCGTATCCGGCAGGACGATATTCCCGCGTAAATCCATCAATTCCCACTGTTTCCCGTCCGGCGAAACGGCGGCGAGGTCTTCGTGCAGGGAGCGGGTTATCGGGTTTTGCCGCTCCGTCCGATGCTGCTGCGCCCGGAGGGGCAGTACGTTCAATCCCGCTCCCAGCAACAATCCGAACCATCCGATCGATATTTTCATGAAAAAAGAATGATCAATTCTTATTACGCTTCGCATATCGGTATCCCGCCCAAAAAACCGGCGCGAAATAACCGCTCGCCCAGATGAAATAGCCAATGAACGATCGGACTCCCGCGCTCCACGAGGAGGCATGGCATCCGAAGAGTTCGTACCAGACAAAGATGCTGCATACGGCTACCGGGCAGGCTGCGATCCAGGTCAGGAGACGGTACTTGCCGGGATGTCGTCTCAGGAGAATCAGGTAACCGTAGGCATAGAGCGTGACGGGAATCGAAATCACACCGTAAATGAACAGCAGGATTCCGTCGCCGATCGGCCCCGGATCTGTCTCCGCATGCTCTCCCCACAGGGCGTCGCCGGCCGCATAGAGCCCGAAAATCAGGATTTGGCACAGCATTCCCGCCGCGGGCGAGGCCCAGTATCGAACTGCGTTCATTCGGAAATAATTTGAATGTTGTTAAATCGTTTCTCAAATATATGCACTATCTTGCGGATATGATTCATTATTAGGTCATGAGGCTGCTTTTTTATGGGTTGCGGCGACCGTCGGGATGGTCGGATGCTCTTCACCCGCTACTCGGCGGACGACCTGACGCCCCGGGGCGAGATTCGGGGGCGGACAAGGGGCGGGTGGCGGTGGAGGTCGGATTCCAGGTGCTGTGCGATCGGGGGAACGGGTTGTCGTTCAAGGAGGAGCTCAGCGATACGATATGTCGTCTGAGCGGCGATTCGGTGCGGCCTGCCTGCCGGTTGGAGATGGGGCGGTATCGATTCCCGGCGGAAAAGATGACTTTCGAGGCGATGAACGAGTGGCCGGATTACTACCGGCTGGTGGATCTGCTGGCCGGGGATCGATATCTGTTTCTTTCGCTCCAAAACGGGCTGATGGGAGATCGGACGCTGCTGGTGTATGACAAGAGCGACGGGGCGTGCTACATCCCGAAGGGAGATGACGGGCGACAGGGGCTGTTCGTGGACGGGGTGCGCTTTACGCCACGGAGCCTCCGCCGGAACCGGCTGGTCGGCGAACTCGATCTGCTGGATTTGCTGGATCGGAAAGAGCGGATAACGGATCCGGCGTTACGGGCGGTTGCTGCCGGCGTGACGGAACGGAGTAATCTGGTGGTGGCGATGCTGCCGCTGAAGGAGTAAATCCGTCAGGCTTTCCTCCTGATTGTGCCGTTTTTGCGTAAAAGTCGGAAAACCAGCTTTTCATTGTAGTGAAAGGGAAATTGCTTGTGGCTTTTCAATCCGATCATTTCGAAAGGTGTTGTTCCTGCAACCAGCGGAGGAAACGCGGGAGAATGCCTTCTTCTTGCTTCCCGGCCAGCCACTCCTCGCAGGAGATCGGCTCGGGTTGCAACGGAATGTCCACCGGTTCGAACTCGAACCGTGGTGCATGAACATCATTTCGTAAACTCGAATAGGGAATCGTGAACGAAAAATCCGTATACGGCAGCCTGACCCATTGCGCATTTCCGCCGCTGATGCTCGCATAGCCTCCACAAGGCTCGCCCGCCGTCAGGCCGATCTCCTGCTCCTTGAAATGCTGGGCAAAGAGCTGCGCTGCCGAGTAAGTCCCAGAACCGGTCAGCAGGTAGACCGCCTGCCCCCGATACCGGTGTTTCAGAACCGAGTCCGGCCGGAAACGAAGATCGTACACCATGTCAGTCGTGAAAAAGTTCCCGTCCGGAATGCTGTCCACATACGCCGCCATCTGTTCCTGTTGTTCGGGTGTCAGGCCGAACAGGTCGTACTGCGTGTTCCGAATCACGGTCTTGATCTTTTCGCGGTTCGCGTCCGTCACCCGATAGGCCTTGTTCGCATCCACCGACCGGGTCGTCAGGTAGTTCAGCGTCTTGTAGACGTTGTCGATCATCCCGCCGCCGTTCCCGCTGATGTCGAGCACCAGCGTGTCGATCCGGTTCCGGTCGACCCATGCCATGGCCCGCCGCAGCTTTCGGGAATAACGCCGGTCTTTCTTACCCAAGCCGAGAAGCATAGCCACCGGACTCTGACCCACAAAATAATCGATACTCACCACCGCGCTGTGCGCGCCGATCCGCTGTCGGGAGATCGTCTTGTCGCCGAAAAAGAGACTCCACACATTGTCGTCCCTGGATCTTTGTCTCTTCTTTTTAGCTATTTTCCGAAGTTCTCCGCGGGTCATGCCGGCCAACGTAACCGTATCGACCCGTTCGCTCCCCGGCAAAACGTACTCCACCCGATAGGGCGCCTGTTCTCCTTCCATGAACAGAAAGTTCATCAGGCTATACCAAATAGGCAGGTTCTCCCGTTTCGATGATAGAAAAGCCCTCGCCGTCCTTCTCCCAAGCAGGTATGGAGCGCATGACACAGGCCATCTCCTGCGCCGACCGGCCGTTCACACGAAGAATCCGGGCATCCTCCGGCAGGTGTCCCGTAGGGTCTCTCTGAACGAACGTCGTCCTGTCTTTCCAGTTCTTGATGCTGATCGGAAACAGCGTGTCGGTCGGCTGGAAGACTCGATGACGGTTGTAATACGTCATGTCGGAAAAGGTGAAATGGCCGTCCTGGATCAACGTCCCCGTATACCGCAAGGCATACAGATATTCGTTCTGCGTCCTGGCGGCTTGCAGTTTCTCGCGTAGCGCCTCCACCCGTTTCTCCCACTCTTCGTCGCTGGCTCCGCGGTGACCGTAGATATATACGGAGTCGATCTGGCGAACGATAAACGCCAACTCCTCGTCCCGCTGCTCCCGGGTCAGGAAGGTGCTGTCCGCCGGCTCCTGGGCCTGCGCCGAAAAGAGCGTACCGGTTAGAAGAAGGATAAGAAACCGATTTCCCAATTTAGTCATGATGTATGGTTTTGGTACTGTCGATATATGATTTTCTTGGCTGTTTCAGGGGCAGGAAGATTGGCAGGAAGAGCAGGATTGCGATCAGCGAAAAGAGCATACCCCCCATCGCTCCCGCGGCGAACGAGAACCAGAAGGGTTCGCGGCTCACCACCACGAACGGAACCAGCCCCAGTACCGTCGAAAGCACGGTCAGCAGGATCGGCACGATCTTGCGGTTGTAAGCCCGCAGGTAGGTCGGCAAACCTGTCCGCACACCGTTCCGAAGGAAGAGGTTGTAGTCGTTGATGAGGTAGATGCCGGCATTGACTACCAGCCCGCTCAGCAGGACGAACGAGGCGAAGCCGCCCTGGTCGAACCGCAACTCGAAGAGGTAAAAGGTCAGAAAAACGCCGATGAACGAGATCGGAATCATCGCGATGATCACCAGCGGCTGGCGAAGCGATTCGAAGAGCACCGAGCAGATGAAGTAGATGATGACGATGATCAGGCCCAGCAGCCAGTACGGTGTGCCGCCGCCATCGCCCCACCAGCCTCCGCCCCGGTCGTTCGCTACGCTGTAGCCCACCGGCAGCTCGGCCCGCAGCCGCTCCGCCTGTCGGTCGGTGAAGCGGTTCGCCAGCTCGTAAGAGCCCACGAAATCGAATGCCACGATCAGTGAATACTGTTGGTTGTATTTGTAGATGTTGTTTCCCGAGCGGCGTTTGGCCAGCTCGCCGAGCTCCGAGAGTTTGACATTCCGGTCGCCGACCGTCAGGATGTCGTTCCGCATGTGCCAGGCGTCGAACCGTTCCGCTTCGGAAGAGACCAGCACCGCCTGTTCCATCCGTCCGTCGTGGTAGAACGACGGCAATCCCTGGCGGTAGACCTGTTCGCTCAGCGTCCGGTAGTAGGCCGACGGGGTCACGCCGTACAAGGCGAAACGGTCGAAATTCAGGTCGAGGTAGAACTCCGTCCGGTTGTCTTTCCCGCCGAAGGTGACCCGCCCCATGATCTCCGGGTCGGACACTCGCGGGTTGACCGAAATCGAGTCCACCAGTTCCTGCGCATAGCGGTAGAGTTGTTCGTAGTTGTAGCCCCGCAGTGTGATCCGGTTCGATTTCCATCCCGAACTGAGGCTGTTGTTGAATCCCTGCCCCACGCCGTAGATGCTCCAGTCGGCGCCGCCGAGGCTGATGGCCTTCGAGGTGGCGAGGTCTTTCAGCCGGAAGGCGAAGCCCTGCCGGTCGGCTTCGGGTCGGAAGGTCACGGTGATCTGCCCGTTGTCGTACCCCGTGATCGAGGTGCGGAACATGTCGATTTCGTCGAATCCGCTCAGGAAATTCTCCATGTCGCGCATCGTCTCGTTCAGCTGGTGCACGGTGCACCCCTCGGGCAGCCGGGCGCCGATAATCAGCCGCGTCCGTTCCGGATCGTTATAGAAGTTCGAGTTGTAGACCTTCTTGGCGAAGAGCCGCATCGAACCGCCCAAGGCCCCTTCGAACCACTCCTTGGCTTTCTGCTGATAGAAGGTGCTGCCGATCGTGGCGTTGTAGGCCCGTACCCAGAGGGTCGAATCCCGGGCCGGATCGTTCTTGTGCTCGATCTTGGCGGGCAGCAGCTGAACGGGCAGGCCGAATCCCAGCACCGCCGCTGCGATAAAGGCCCATCGCCACCGTCGGGCGAATCGCAGGAACCGGGCGTAGCGGGCTGTCATCCGTGCGGCGCGCCGTTTGCCGCGGGTGCGGAAACGGCGTGCCCGTTTCGAACGCTGTCGTCCGTAGATCGGGCTCTTGTCGAGCAGGGCGGGGATGAAGAAGACCGAAATCGCCATCGAGACGACGAGGTTGATGACGATGACGGCGCAGAAGTCGACCAGATTCTCGCGCTGGCTCTCGGGCAGGAAGAGCACGATGCTCAGCGCGCCGATGGTGGTGAGCAGGGCGCCCATAATCGCCAAAAATACCCGCCGGTTGCGGAACCGGCCGTAGTGGTCGATCATGATGATCGAGGTGTCGATGATCATCCCGAGCGAGACGGTGATGCCGGCCAGCGAGTAGAGGTGGATCTCCAGCCCGAAGAGGTTGTAGAAGATGAAGGCCACCAGCACGTTGCAGGCCAGCGTCAGGACGATCATCCAGAGGTAGCGCCAGCTCCGGCTGGTGAGGAAGACGAAGAGCAGCAGGATCAGCACCGACAGCCCCGTCCGCCAGTAGATTTTGCTGAGCTCGCCCCGGATATAGACCGAGGTGTCGTCGGCCAGTAGGATGGCGTAGCCCGGCGGCAGCGAGGCGCGGATCTCTTCGACTTTCGCTTTCAGGGCGTCGGTCACCACCAGCGTGTTGACGTGCTTTTCGGCGTAGATCGTCAGGTTGATGTTGTTCAGTCCGTTGATCCGGTAGTAGGTCTCGGGCAGCTTCTGGCGGTGTTCGACGGTGGCGACTTCGCCCAGACGAACGATCCGGCCGCTGCAGTTGCCCACTTCGATTCGTTCCCACGCTTCGGGCGGTACGGGGCGCGGCCGAAGACCGATGCGGATCTGTCGCGGTTCGCCTGTCCGGTCGTCCGTTTCGAGCGTGCCGATCCCCAGCTGGTCGTTGCGGGCCAGCCGTTGGAAGGCGTTCCGGATATCCTGTCCGGTCAGGCCGAGTGTGGCGCAGCGGTTCGGGTCGAAGGTCACGACCCACTCGAACGGCGTGGCGCCGGTCACCGAGACCTGTCGTACCCCTTCGACCCGCGAGAGGGGTTCGGCGATGTTCTTTTCGGCGTATTGCTCGATTTGCCAGGTGGGCAGGTCGGCGTTGATGGTGTAGGTGAGCACCGGCGAGGCGCTCTCGCCGTCCATCCCGGTCGAGAGCTGGGGGTAGGAGACGCCGTCGGGCAGCGAGGGGTAAAGCTGGCGCAGCCGCGACGAGATGTCGAACCGGACGGCGTCCATCCGGGCCTCTTTTTTGAAACTGAGAGAGATGCTGCCGCCGTCTTTGTAGGAGGCGGAGTACATCTCGCGGATGCCGGAAATGGAGGCGAGGGTGCCTTCGATTTTCGAGGTGACCTCTTGTTCCACCACCCGTGCCGAGGCGCCCGGCCAGCTGAACCAGACGGTGATCCCTTTTTGGCTCACGCCGGGCGCATATTGCACATGGAGCAGCGGGATCATGGCGATCCCAATCACCATCAGGGTCGCCATCACCAGAATCACGGTGAAGGGGGATATGCGTCGTGTCGGCGTGCTCATGACCGGGAAGAGGGGCGCCGTTTATCGCTCCGGCGGTAGATGAGGTAATAGAAGATCGGAATGAAGTAGACGCTGACGATGGTTCCGAAGACCATCCCGCCGATGATGGCGAGCGACAGCGGCCGCTGGAGGTCGTTCCCCATCCCGCCCGAGAAGAGGAAGGGCAGGATGGCCAGAATGGTCGTGAGGGAGGTCATGACGATCGGTTTGAGCCGCCGGTCGCCGCCGGTCAGCACGGCGCGCAACAGGCCGTGGCCTTCGCGCCGCAGCCGGTTGAAGGTGTCGACTTTCAGGATCGAGTCGTTGATGACGATCCCGCTCATCACCACGAGGCCGATCAGCGACATCAGGTTGAGGCTCGATCCGCACAGCCACAGCACTAACAGCGCGCCCGAGATGTCCACGACGATTTCGGACATGATGATGAAGGGTTGTACCAGCGATTCGAACTGCGAGGCGAGGATGAAGTAGAGCAGCAGCAGCGAGACGACGAGCACGGTCACGAGCTGTTGCAGGGTGTCGCGGCTGTCGAACCAGCCGCCCGAGAAGCCGACTTCGAAGTTGCCGTCGCGTTCCACCGCTCGCCGGACGACGTTCATCGTCTCCGGCACCTGTTCGTCGGCCACGTCGAGGTGCAGCGGGTAGTACTCTCCTTCGGCGCCCGAGACGATGCTCCGCAAGTCGCGGTCGGGGCTCTCGGTCAGGAGGAGCGATACGGGGATCTCGACCCGGTCGCCCGACAGTACGGTGTGGGTGGCCAGCACCTCCCGCACGGTTCGTTCCGCGGCCCCTAACGAGACGGGCAGGGAGTATTGTCCCTGCCGAATCTCCATAATCCGGTTCTCGTTGAAGGCGCTTTTCAGGGCATAGTAAAGTTCGTCGTACCCCACCCGGTAGAGCGACATCCGGTCGGGATCGGCGTAGAGGGTGAGGTGCTCCTGCCAGACGACGGGCTCGATCCGCACCCCCGGCAGACTGTCCCGAAGGGCCGCCAGCAGCGGATTGAGTTTGTCCGGCTCGGCGCTCCCCGCCGTGGGACGCAGCCGCGCCGTCAGGGTCGCGCCGGTCTCGGAAAAGATCATCTCGAAGATGTTCCCCGCCTCTTCGGTCTGAAAGGCGGCTTCGGGGAACTCCCGCTGCACGTACCGTTGTGCCCGCGCGACGACTGCCCCTAAGGAGTCCGGATCGTTCACCCGCACATAGACTAACGCCTCATTGTTTCCCGTCTCGCGGGTATGCGAGAGGACGAACTGTTGCCGGCCGGCCAGCACGGTGGCATGCTCGGCCCCTGCTCCCAGTTCGCCGACCAGCCGGTCTGTCCGGCGGCGGTTTTCGGCGGCGGTAATCGGCTGATTCCAGTCCACGTGCAAAATAATATCCTCTTTGTCCATCGCCGGCATGGTGCTCTTGTCGAGTTCCCGATAGAACCAGATGCCGGCCAGGGTGAATCCGGCGACGGAGAACCACACGAGCCGCTGGTGTCGGAAGACCCACTTGAGGCTCCGTTCGTATGCTCCGGCCATGTCCCGCACGCCGATTCGTTGCAGGATGCGGTTCCGGCCGCGCTGCTCTTTCCCGCGATAGAGCAGGTGGTAGTAGACGGGGATGATGGTCATGGCGACGATCAGCGAGGAGACGAGGCCGATGGTTACGGCCATCGCCTGGTCGTAGAACATGGCGCCGGCGATGCCGCTCAGGAAAATCAGCGGCACGAAGATCGAACAGGTGGTCAACACCGAACTGAGCAGGGCCGAGAAGACTTCGTCCGTCCCGACGACGACGGCCTCTTTCATCCGTTCGCCGCGGTCCCACCGTTGCGAGATGTTGTCGATGACGATGATCGAGTTGTCGACCATCATCCCGAGGCCGAGCATCAGTCCCGAGAGCGAGATGATGTTGATCGAGATGCCGAGGATGAAGAAGAAGAGCAGCGACACGAGCAACGACAGCGGAATGGTCAGCGTGATGAGGAGCGGGGCGCGGAAGTCCTGCATGAAGAGGAAGATCACGAGGCAGGCCAGCACGGCACCCACGATCAGGTTGCTCTCGAGGTTGCCGATGGAGTAGTCGAGCAGTTGGGTCTGGTCGCGTGTGAGGGTAAAGTCGATGTCGAGGTAGTCGTGTTCGAAATGGTGGACGAGGCGGTTGATTTCGGCTTTGAGGTCGCCCATCCGGGCGTCGGACTGCTTGATGACGGCCATGGTGACGGCTTCGCGGCCGTCGGAGAGGACGATGCCCTGGCGTTGTTGCGGCCGTTCGACCACGGTGGCGAGTTCGCCGAGGCGGAATATCCGGCCTTCGATGTTGAGGGGGATTCGTTCGATGTCGCGCCGGCCGGAGAGGGTGGAGTTGAACCGGATGTTATACTGGTACTGGCCGTCCCGGACGGTCAGGTTGCCCATGTTGATGTGGTTGGCCTGGATGGCGGCTTCGAGCTGCGAGGGTTCGATGCCCAAGGCTTCGAGCCGGGCGGCGTCGGGGATCACGACGAGTTCGGGGTACAGGCGGCCGCTCATGTCGACGAAGGCGACTTGCGAAAGCTGTTCGAGCCGTTTGGCGATCACGGTGGCGGCGAAGTTGCTGAGTTCGATCAGCCGGTTCTCGCGGGCACGGCTGTTGGCAGCTGCTCCGTCGGCGGGTCGTTCGTCGGAGAGGGTGAGGTTCAGATAGAAGGCGGGAATGTCGGTGGCGCTGGCTTTCACGACGGTGGGGCGCTCGACCTCTTTGGGCAGCGAACCCATGGCGCGGTCGATGCGCTCGTTGACGTCGATGAAGAGGTAGTCGATGTCGGAGCCGTAGTCGAATTGCAGAAAGATCAGACCGGCGCCGTCTTTGGCTTCGGCGGTGATCTCGCGCAGGTGGCCTGCCTGCATGAGTTGCGACCGCAGCGGGGCGATGACGGAGGCCTGAAGCTCTCGGGCGGGGGTGTTGGGGGCGTGGATCCGGACGGTGATCTGCGGAATGTCCACTTCGGGCATCAACGAGATGGGCAGCAGCCGAGAGGCCACGATCCCGAGCACGATCACGGCGATGGCGCACATGGTCACGGCGATCGGTCGCTCTATCAGTCTTCGAACCATAGCTTATTGCATAATCTTATTTTGTTTTGCTTGTGCTTATCGGGAGGGTACTGTTCTCTTTGTGAACAAAAAGAACCAAAAAAACTTTAGAGGATGCTTACGCATCCTAAAGCTGCCGGCGGCCCAGCTCTCGGACTCTTCTTTGGGCCGGGGATTCTTCCGGGCGCGATAATGCGGGAATTACCCTAACGCGCCCGGAGAACCCCGACCCAAAAGCAGTCACAAAGCCTGAGGACTGCGGAGCCTAAGGAGTAGCGTAGCTATCACGAAAGTTCTTTGCGCCGCTTTCTTACAAGAAAGCGGCAGTTCCCTGCGGGTAGACACAGCCAACGAACAATTTATTCATCAAGGAGCGAGCGTTTTCGGAAGCGCCACGCCACCGAGTAGAGCACGCACAACCCCAGTACCAGCAGCGACAAGCGCGCTACGTAGTCCCCCCCCCGGACATACGGCGTCAGCGAGTCGTTCGACCGGATGTCGCCCGCCAGCAAGTCCCGTTTGTCCCAGCCGCTGCGGTCGAGCACTTCTCCCCGCTGAGAGATGAGGCCCGAGATGCCCGTGTTCGCACACCGTGCGATCGCCCGGCGCGTCTCCACCGCCCGCAGCCGCGCATAGTTGAAGTGGTGCCTGTATCCCGGCGTGTCGCCCCACCAGCCGTCGTTCGTAATCACGAACATCACCTGCGCCCCCCGTCGCACATATTCCGTATAGTACGCTCCGTAGACCGATTCGTAGCAGATCGCCACCCCCGCGCGCGTTCCTTCCGGATTGACGATGAGCGTCCGGTGCTCCTGCCTCCCCAGCGAACCCGAAATCCCCCCCAGATCGATGTTCAGAAACTTCAGCATCCCGAACACCTTCGGATAGGGAAACAACTCCGCTCCCACCACCAGCTTCGATTTGTGATAGACCTGTACGTTCGAATCGGCCGCCGAAATCCCCAACGCGCTGTTATAGACGTCGTAAGAGATGCCCCACAGCGGGTCGGTGCGCGTCCATCGCCGGTGCGGCATCCCCTCCTCGTAACGCAACAGCGTGGTCGCCCCCGCCACCAGCGTCGCTCGCGGGAAACGCCGCATGAACCGGCGCAAGGTGTCGATTTCAGCATTTTCCCCCAAATCGTTCAGCCAGAAATCGCCGTCGAAGGCGGTCTCCGGCGTCAGGATGAACTCCACGTCGCGCGGCGCCCCTTCCGCTAAGCCGAGGATAATGTCGCGCTGCTGCATCGAGGTCAGACCGCCGAATTTCTCGTTGTACGGGTCGATGTTTGGCTGCACCACCGCCACCCGTACCGCCTCTCCGCCCTCTTCGTAAGTGGCGTAGCGAATCAGCGAGGCCCCGACCGGTAAGACTACCCACAAAATCGCCGGCAGTGCCGCCCGCCACCGTCCGGTGCGCCGGTTCTTCCAAAACCGGTAGAAGAGGATATTCCCCACCAGCACCCACAGCGAGCCGCCCAGTGCGCCGGTCAGTTCATACCACTGTACGACCTGCGGCGTGTCGGCGAACCCGTAGCCGAGCGTCAGCCACGGGAACGAGATTTCGTTGTTCAGAAAAAGGGTCTCGAACGCGATCCAGAGTGTGACGAACAGCGCCCATCCGACCGGTTGGGGTACTCGGAATCGCAGCCAGTGGAAGAGCAGGAAAGGGAGCAGGGTGAAAAACAAGCTCCCGAGCGGGATGCCGAACGTGGCCACCGGGGTGGCGATGCCGACCCACCACGTGGTCGAGACGTTCCACAAGGTAAACGCCGCTGCTACCCAGAGCCAGTAGAGCCGGGGACGCTCGTCGCCCAGCACGAGCAAGGGTACGAAGGCGAAAAAAAGGCTCCACCCGCCGCACCCCCACCAGGGCAGGGCGAGCAACAGGGCCGAGAGCAGGGTATAGAGGGTTTTTCTCAGCATCTCGTTTCGGATTTCTGCGATGAACGGCCCCGTGTTACCGGATGCCGCGACGGTTGAGTTCCGCGGCATAGGCCGTAGCGTTGCGGCTGTGCTCGGGCAGTGTCCGGGCAAAGGCGTGCCGTCCCGAGAAGTCCGACTTGGCGCAGAAATAGTAATAGTCGTGCCGGTTCTCCCGGTCGGCATAGGCCAGTGTCGCGTCTAACGCCGCGATCGGCGGCACGCAGATCGGCCCGGGCGGCAGGCCGGCATATTTGTAGGTGTTGTACGGCGAGTCGAACGCCAGATGTTTATGCAGCACGCGCCGGATGGTCGGATCGCCCACGGCGAATTTTACGGTCGGATCGGCCTGGAGCAGGATGCCTTTCCGCAGCCGGTTGATGTAGACGCCCGCCACCTGGGTCATCTCACCCCGGAAGTTGGTCTCTTCGGCGACGATCGAGGCGATGGTGGCGATCTGCTCCGGCGTGTATCCCAATTCAGCGGCCCGCGAGCGCCGATCGTCGTTCCAAAAACGGTCGTGCTCTTTCTGCATACGCGCCACGAACTCGCGCGGGGTCATCGTCCAGTAGACTTCGTAGGTGTTCGGAATGAAGAGTGACGGAAAGGTCGCCCGGGTCAAACCGGTCTCGGCAATGACCGCCGGGTCGCCCAACGTTTGCAGGATGGTCGCCGAATCCGCTTCGATATATTTCGCTACGACGCCCGCCAACCGATCCATCGTCCGGATGTTGTTGAAGGTCAGCCGAACCGGCGTCTGGCGACCGAAACTGAATGCCGACAAGGCCGCCCGATAAGTCTCCCCCTTCTGCAGGGCATAGTGGCCGGCCCGAACGGTGTCGCGGTCGAAAGCCCGGGCGTATGCGATCCATTTCCTGCCGTTCCGCACGTAGCCGCTGTCGACGAGCATCCGGCTCAGTTCGCCGAAGGTCGTTCCGGTCGGCACGTTCACGGCGCCGTTCCGGACGATGGCTGTGCCGAAGCGGTAGTCGTACTGTTTCCATCCGAAGATACCGACGAGGACGATCAGCACGGCGACCAGCACGAGGAGGATCGCCACCAGTTTTCGGCTTTGGCGGGCGGGTCTCGGGTGCTGATAAGGGTAGGAGGTGGTCATGGGATTGAAGATGTAACGCTTGTGTGATGGTTCAAAGATAGGGAAAAAACGAAAATCGTCGGAGCGGGTTGGGTAAATCGGGAAAAAGGTTTACTTTTGCGCCGTGGGTAAGTCTTGTACGACCAGCTCCTGCTGAATCCCCCAGGGCCGGAAGGCAGCAAGGGTAGGCGGTTGTAGCGGTGCGATGCAAGTAGCTTACCCACTTTTTGTTTTGTGTCTGTTCCTTTGTGTCGCCCGGGCCTGCCCTTTTTCTCAGAAAGGGAACCGGACACTTTCCCGGTGATCGTTCTCCCCGTCGGCAAAATGTGATAACTTTGTACCCTATGATTGTCAAACTATATCCCGAAAATCCCAACGAACGCACCGTCCGACAGGTCGTCGACATGCTGCGAGGCGGCGCCGTGATCGTCTATCCGACCGACACCGTCTATGCCTTGGGGTGCGCGCTGGATCAGCCGAAGGCCATCGACCGGCTGCGGACGATCCGCGGCGGAAAGGACTCTATGGAACTCTCGATCGTCTGCTCCGAGATCGGCGAGGTGGCCGAGTATGCCAAAGTGGACAACCGGGTCTTCAAACTCCTGAAACATAACCTGCCGGGGCCGTTCACCTTTATTCTGCCCGCCTCATCGCGGATTTCGGACAAGGTGATGGTGGGCCGGCGGACGGTCGGCGTGCGGATTCCGGACAACTCCATCGCGCAGGCCATTGTGCGGGAGCTCGGGATGCCGCTCGTCACCGCGTCGGTGCGGACGGACGATGTGGGCGAGGAGATCGAATACATCACCGATCCGGAGCTGATTCACGAACGCTATGCGGCAGTGGAGGCCGTGGTCGACGGCGGGATGGGCGACGTGCATGCCTCGACCGTGGTGGACTGCACGCAGGACGGCGAGATCGAAGTGGTGCGACAGGGGGTGCGGGAGTTGGAATTTTAATCGGACTCTATATCACAACATAAGTTATGGAAGAACAGGGACGTCCGCAGGGGGCGGAAACCGGTACCGACCGGCGGCTGCCGGGGCCCGATCCGGACTGGAAAGCGAAATACAGGGCCGAATGGCTCACCGGCGGATTGGTGCTGGGGCTGGCGCTCTTTGCGGTGATGGGGCTCGAATACCTTTTGCGGGGAGTGCGGGCTCAGGCGGGGTGGGTCGGTCTGTTGCTGGCGGTCGCTCCGCTGGCGGTGCTGGTTGCCGTGCTGGTGATCTACGGACGTCGCGGGGCGGCGTTGCGGGGAGCGCGATTTACGTACGGGAAGGCGTTCGGTTTCTCGTTGTGGATCTGTCTGCTGAGCGGGATTATTTACGGTACGGGTATCTTTCTCCTGCTGGAGGTGGTCGATCCGGTCTATTTCGGGCGGACGTTCGAACAGGCGCTGACGGTCTATCTCCAGGCCGGCATGCTCACAGTACAGGAGGGGCGCGAACTCATGGAATTGATGCACAGTCTGCCGTTTATGGTTGTCAGCGGGATTCTCGCTATGGTATTGCAGGGCGGTTTCGTGGCGCTGTTTACGTCGGCGGTGGTGCGGTATCGGGTTAATCAATAAGCAATCGGGAGGGTTATGGATATTTCGCTGGTCATTCCGGTATACAACGAAGAGGAGTCGCTCGTGCCGCTGATGGAGTGGGTGGCGCGGGTGATGACGGAGAACGGCTTCTCCTACGAAGCGATTTTCGTGGACGACGGCTCGACAGACGGGTCGTGGACGGTCGTTACGCAGCTCAGGGAGCGATATCCGGAGGTGCGGGGGATCCGCTTCCGGCGGAATTACGGGAAGTCGCCGGCTTTGTATTGCGGATTCGACGCGGCGCAGGGCGATGTGGTGATTACGATGGACGCCGACTTGCAGGACTCGCCGGACGAGATTCCGGAGCTCTACCGGATGGTGACCGCGGAGGGGTACGACCTGGTGTCGGGCTGGAAACGCAAACGGTACGACCCGATCGGGAAGACCTGGCCGTCGAAGTTTTTCAACTGGACGGCGCGGCGCGCCAGCGGAATCCGGCTGCACGACTTCAACTGCGGACTCAAGGCCTATAAGAAAAAAGTGGTCAAATCGATCGAGGTGTACGGCGAGATGCACCGCTTTATTCCGATCCTGGCCAAACAGGCCGGGTTCCGGCGTATCGGCGAGAAGGTCGTACAGCACCGGGCGCGGCAGTTCGGCGTCTCGAAGTTCGGCTGGGAGCGGATGATAAAGGGCTATATCGACCTCCTGACGGTGTTGTTTATGACCCGTTTCGGACGGCGGCCGATGTATATTTTCGGCGGGCTCGGAACGGTGATGTTCCTGGTCGGGCTGGTGATCACCGTCTGGCTGATCGCCGAGAAACTCTGGTTGCAGTATCACGGGCTGCCGCTGCGGCCGGTGACCGAACAGCCGCTCTTCTACATCGCCCTTTTGGCGGTGGGGCTCGGGATGCAGACCTTTCTGGCGGGCTTCCTCGGCGAGATGGTCAACCGCTCGGCGCCCGAGCGCAACCGCTATCTGGTGGACGAGCGGCTGTAGCGGCCGGGGACGGTTTTTATCTCCGCGGATGAAGAAACGGGCCCCAAAAATTGCGCAGATTTGAAAAAATGATTAAAATTGCACTCGGATTCGGGGAGTCTCTTCCCGGCGATGAGACCGGATTTCTGAACAAACTCAATAAACACACACAACTATGTCTAAAATCAAAGTAGGTATCAACGGTTTCGGCCGTATCGGCCGCTTGGTGTTCCGGGCCGCAATGACCAAAAACGACATCGAAATCGTTGGGATCAACGACCTCGTGCCGGTGGAATACATGGCGTATATGCTCAAATACGACACCATGCACGGGCAGTTCAAAGGTACCATCGATGTGAAAGACGGGAAACTGGTCGTGAACGGCAACGCCATTCGCGTGACCGCTGAAAAAGACCCGGCTAACCTGAAATGGAACGAAGTGGGGGCTGAATACGTCGTTGAATCTACCGGCCTCTTCCTGACCAAAGAACTCGCTGAAAAACACATTCAGGCGGGGGCTAAGCGGGTTGTGATGTCGGCTCCGTCGAAAGACGACACCCCGATGTTCGTGATGGGGGTGAACAACAAGGAATACAAAGGGCAGACCATCGTGTCGAACGCTTCTTGTACGACCAACTGTCTGGCACCGATCGCTAAAGTGCTGAACGACAAATTCGGTATGGTAGACGGGTTGATGACCACCGTGCACTCGACCACCGCTACCCAGAAGACCGTAGACGGGCCGTCGCTGAAAGACTGGCGCGGTGGCCGGGCTGCTGCGGGGAACATCATCCCCTCTTCGACTGGGGCTGCTAAGGCGGTAGGTAAGGTGATTCCGGCGCTGAACGGGAAACTGACCGGGATGTCGCTGCGCGTGCCGACTCTGGATGTGTCGGTAGTCGACCTGACTTGTAACCTGGCCAAGGACGTAACCTACGACGAAATCTGCAAAGCCATGAAAGATGCTTCGGAAGGCGAACTCAAAGGTATCCTCGGGTATACCGAAGACGCTGTCGTTTCGAGCGACTTCCTGGGCGATGCACGGACTTCGATCTTCGACGCAAAGGCTGGGATTCAGCTGACGCCGCGTTTCGTGAAGGTCGTTTCGTGGTACGACAACGAATGGGGGTACTCCAACAAGGTGGTTGAACTCATTCAGCACATGAATACGGTTAAATAGGCTTTGCCTTTATACCTCCTTTATGGAGCGGGGCATCTTGAAATTCAAGATGCCCCGCTCCTTTTTTGTTGGGTGATTGGTTCTATTTTCGGTAGAGCAGTGCCGTGGCATAGACCGCCACTCCCTCCTCCCGGCCGGTGAACCCGAGCCGCTCGGTGGTCGTCGCCTTGACGGATACCTCTTCGACGGCGATTCCCAAGGTCGGTGCCAGCGTCTCCCGCATCCGGTCGATATAGGGCCGCAGTTTCGGGGCCTGTGCCAAAACGGTGCAATCGACGTTCCCTATCTCGAACCCTTTTTGGTGAACCAGTTCGACGCATCTCCGTAATAGAATCTTACTGTCTATCCCTTTGAATGCTTGTGCATTATCCGGGAAATGCAGCCCGATATCCCCCAGTGCGAGGGCGCCGAGCAGGGCGTCGCACAAGGCGTGGATCAGCACATCGCCGTCGGAGTGGGCTACGAACCCTTTATTATGTTCAATACAGATGCCGCCTAACCACATGGGCAGTCCCTCTTGCAAGGCGTGCACGTCGAAGCCGTTTCCAATGCGTATCGTTTTCATCTTTATTTTTGTAATTTTAACCATTCGTTTATTGGTATTTGCCCTGTATGGGACTGCCGCTTTTTGAAAAAAGCGGCACCAAAAACTTTTAGATAGCTACGCTACTCCTTAGGCTCCGCAATCCTTAATCTTTGGGATTGCTTTTGGGTCGGGGTTCTCCGGGGCGCATGGGGTAGTTCCCGCTTTATCGCGCCCCGGAAAATCCCCGCCCAAAGCGAAGAGTCCGAGATTTGGACCGCAAACCTTGGAGCGCGTAAGCCTCTTTAAAAGTCTTTTGGGTACCTTTTCTTCAGAAAAGGTACGGTTCCGTGCGGGTAGATACGAATAATCGAATGTTTAAAAATACGAAAAAGATGGAAATAGGATCATTGCAGCCGCAGATTGTTTGGGAAATATTCGCAGAGATCACCCGCGTGCCCCGGCCCTCCAAGAAAGAGAGCCGGATACAGGCATTCGTAGAAGACTTTGCCCGCCAGCACCGTTTGGAGAGCAAGCGGGACGAAAAAGGGAATATCGTATTGATTCGCCCCGCCTCGTCCGGTCGTGAAGACGAGCCCGCCTTGATTTTGCAAAGCCACATGGACATGGTGTGCGAGAAAGATGCCGACGTCCGGATCGACTTCGAGAACGATCCGATCGACGCCTATGTGGACGGCGAGTGGGTGAAAGCTAAAGGGACTACCCTCGGGGCCGACTGCGGGATCGGGATGGCCTTGCAGATGGCCGTTTTGATCGACAAAGACCTCTCCTGTCCCCGGATTGAAGCCCTCTTTACCGTCGATGAAGAGCAGGGGCTGACCGGTGCGATGAACCTCGGCGACGGGATGCTGACCGGCACGCGGATGATTAATCTCGACTCGGAAGACGAAGGCGAACTCTTTATCGGTTGCGCCGGCGGGATCGACACCATTGCCACCCTGCGTTATACCCCCGAGGCGCTTGGAGCGAAAGACGACTATACCTATTATTATATAGGTGTCTCCGGGCTGCACGGCGGCCACTCCGGCGACGACATCGAAAAGGGGTTTGCGAACTCTAATAAGCTATTGAACAGGTTGTTGTGGAATCTGGATCGTGAGTGCGGACTGCGGGTTGCCCGTTTCGACGGAGGGAATTTGCGGAACGCGATTCCGCGCGAAGCAGAGGCGGTGGCCGCGATTCCTGTCTGGCGCACGGCTGAGGCTGAAAAACTGTTCCGGCGGCTGGCCGAAGAGATCGCTGCGGAGTTCAAACAGACCGAAACCTCGATGAAATTCACCTTCGAACCGGCTACGGAGCACCCGACGCACCTGTTGCCGATGGAGGTGCAGCGGCGGTTGCTGGATTTGTTATATGCCCTGCCGCACGGAGTGATGGCGATGAGTCGTTCGATGCCCGGTCTGGTCGAGACCTCGACCAATCTGGCGTCGGTCAAGATGCCCGAAGAGGGGGTAGTGGTGATAACGACCTCGCAGCGCAGCTCGGTGGAGAGCGCCAAACGCGACATTGCGGATCGGGTGGCGGCGGTCTTCGATTTGGCGGGAGCCGAGGTGCGGCATACGGACGGTTATCCGGGATGGACGCCCAATCCTGACTCGCCGTTGGTGCGGCGCGCGGCGGAAATCTATCGCGAGTTGTTTGGTAACGATCCGAAAATCAGGGCAATCCATGCCGGTCTGGAGTGCGGTCTTTTTCTGACGCGCTATCCGCAGCTGGATATGATTTCGACCGGGCCGACTTTGCGGGGAGTCCACTCTCCGGCCGAACGGGTCGAGGTGGCTGCCGTGGCGAAGGTTTGGCGTTATCTCCGCGAGTTGGTGGAGCGGGTTTGACGATTTTTTTTAGAAAAAACACGGCTTTTCGTTCGGTTTGTGGCTGATGACCGATCGGACGGAGTTGATACGGTTGAATCCGAAAGGATTAAGTTTTGGAATTTATTTCGAAACAAAACGGTCGTCCGGTTCGTCTTCCGGAGGGGGTGGGCGAAAAGTGAAATTCGCGAGAAAAAGTTTTTTTATCTCGGTAGAAGAGTCTATATTTGTCGATAGTTAGGAGTGGAACCTGACGGAAACTCAAGTCGTAAACAATATTAACCCTTTTCAACTAAATGTTTTTATATGAAGAAAATTAGACTGTTAACATTGTTGATCCTGGGTCTGCTGGTAGGCGGTACAGCCTTCGCGCAGAGCCGGGTGAGCGGCGTGGTCAAGTCTTCGGAAGACGGGCAACCACTCGCAGGTGTAGTCGTACAGATCAAAGGTACGACCATCGGTGCTTTGACCTCGGCCGATGGTTCTTACACCATCAACAACGCATCGGTAGCTAATTCCACGCTGGTTTTCAGCTATGCCGGGATGCGTAAACAGGAGATTCCTGTAGCAGGGAAATCGACCATCAATGTTACCTTGCAGCCCGATGCTTTGCAGACAGAGGCGGTGACGGTGACGGCACTCGGGGGACGCAAGCAAAACCGCTCGCTGGGTTATGCTACCTCTACCGTAAAGGGAGACGAACTGGCACGTACCAATACTTTGAGCCCTGCGAACGCCTTGCAGGGGAAAGTAGCAGGGGTGCAGATCGCAGCCGGCGGTTCGGGTGGTATCACGACCGCTCCGACCGTGACGATTCGCGGTGCGAAGTCGCTGACCAAGAACAACTCGCCGATCTACGTGATTGACGGGATTGTGATGGAATATGAGCAGCAGGATGCCAACAGTAACTTCCGGAATACGGAATCGACCATGTATGGTAACCAGTTGAAGAACCTGAACCCGGACGACTATGAATCGGTTACCGTGTTGAAAGGTGCTGCTGCAACCTCGTTGTACGGTTCTCGTGGTGCGAACGGTGCCATCGTGATCACCACCAAGAGCGGCAAGGCTCGCAAGGGGATCGGCGTCGAAGTGAACTACTCGCACGAATGGGGACAGATTTATCAGAATGCTTTGCCGCTCCAGAACCTCTATGGGATGGGGCAAGCAGGCAACGGTTATGAAGGTGGTGTTATCGAAGGACAGCAGTACACGCGAAACGGCTACACTGCACAGTCCTACGGGCCTTCTTATGCTTCGATGAAAGGCCAACAGTTGTATCAGTTCTATAAGTACTACGCTCCGGAAGGAATCGATAATCCGCTGGATGACTATGTAGCTTATCCGAACAGCTGGAAAGCATTCTTCCAGAACAGCAACTACGACAACGTGAGCGTAGCGTTGACCGGCGGGTCGGAAAAGGCTACCTTCCGTCTTTCGTATGGGTACATGAACGGCGACGGGAATATGCCGAAAAATAACTTTGCTCGTCACTCGCTGAATTTCACGGCGAACGGTAAGATCAACGACATCTTCTCGACCAACCTGAGCCTCCAGTATTCGAACTCGAATACCGAAAATCCGAATTCGACGGTCGGGGGATCTTGGGGAACTACCGTAGCTATGGTAACAGGCGGTTACTATGCCAACCGGAGTACCGACTTGCAGTGGTACAAGAATCACTACATTGATCCGACCACTCACAAAACCTATGGTCGTGCCGGGTGGACGGTCAATGACTTCTTCAGAAGACAATATGAAGATTATTCCAACCGAAACGAACAGACCATCATCGGTCAGTTGGGTTTGAATGCCCAATTCACCGACTGGTTGGACGCCAACGTTTCGATCAGCTACAACAACTGGCAGACTTTCACTGAAACGAAGAACGCCGGATATATCGGAACCGGTCAATATGCTATTGCCGGCTCGACCAGCGGTTCTTACGACGGTATCGCTCAGTTGCATAGCAACAACCGCTTCGTAGATGACAATCTGGAGCTCGACGTGCGTGTCTTGGCTGAGATCTATGGAAATACCCGTAAAAACGAGTACTCAAAGAGCACGAACGGTGGTCTGATCGTACCGGGAATTTTCTCGTTCTCGAATACGAAAAATCCGATTACCCTCGGAACCAACGACGTTAAATATACGCCTCGTAACAACATGACCGTCGGGGTGGCAGGGGTAGTGAACCTCTCGTGGAAAGATCAGGTTTATCTCGAAGTAACCGGACGTAACGATTGGCTGAGCACTTTGATGTACCCCACTTGGTTGCCGAATGGTCAGAATAACTTCTCTGTCTTCTATCCTTCAGTGAACGCATCGTGGATCTTCTCGGATACGTTCAATATCGACCCGAAGATCCTCTCGTTCGGTAAACTGCGTGCTTCTTGGGCGCAGGTAGGTAAGGGTACCGACCCGTACAATACGGCTTCCGGTGCCGGCGGGTTCACCGTGTCATCGGTGCAGGGGCCGTTGAATTCGGCTCTTTCGGCAGCATCCCCGAACAATACTGTCCTCCCGAACTACGACCTGAAGCCTGAGCTTCAGACCTCTATCGAGTTCGGTGCCGACTTGCGTTTCCTGAACGGGATGATCGGTTTGGACGTAGCTTACTACAAGACCAACACCAAGAACCAGATCCTTTCATTGGATGCTGTGACCGAATCTGGGGTAAACCAACAGTGGATCAACGCTGGTAACATCCAGAACCAGGGTTGGGAATTCCAGTTGGACGTGACACCGATCCGGACGCGTACCGTAAACTGGACTATCGGCGCCAACCTGAGCCGCAACCGAAGCAAGATCAAAGAATTGGCAAATGACATCTCTTACTATCGTGTCAGCGCTTATTCTTGGGATGGAGCATACGGTACGCAGATTTATGCTTTCGAGAACGGCCCGTTCGGCGCTATCGTTACGGGGAACAATTATGGTACCCATAACGCGGCTATTGCCCGGTACAACGACCTCGAAAATCCGAACAACCCGCGCAATGGTATGAAAATGATCGGTATCGCAGGTGCTTTGGATGCGAACAAGAATGCTGTAGGAGCCAACACCAACTTGGCGTATGTCTGGTTGAATTCGGATGATATTCCGGGTTACTATGGCGACGAAGCCGAATACTGGGGTGGAAAAGAAAACCAGTATACGATGCTTGGTCGTGTGGAACCGAAATTCACTTACGGTATCAACACCTCGGTGCAGGTGAACCTGCCGAACAGCAGTGGTTCGTTCGACTTCTTCGCTCAGATCGACGGTCGCTCGGGCGGTAGCGTGATCCAACCTTTGAAACAAGCTTACTTGAACAATTCAGGGGCATTGAAAGAGACGCTGTACGGTCGTGACGCAGAACACGGCGGGGTGGCTCGTGTAAACTACAAAGGCGAGATCGTCAATAACGGGATCATTCCGGACGGTGTATTCTGGAACGGTGGCGGATATACGACAAAGGTAACTTCGTTCAAGACCGGCGAAAAGGTAGACCTGAACGGTATGACCTTCCGCGAAGCGGTCGATGCAGGACACATTCAGCCGGTACTGGCTTCGACTTGGCATTACTACAGTGTAGCCGGAAACTTCTATGGTTGCGGCGATACACAAGTGTCGAAAGGTACGTACATGGCTCTCCGCGAATTGACCCTGGGTTACAACTTCCCGGAAAAATGGATCAAACACGTCGGTTTGCAGTCGGCACGCCTGTCGTTCTCGGCACGGAACGTTTGCTACCTGATCAACAAAATGAACAACAAGTCGAACCCTGACTCGTTCATCTCGAACAACGCCTTGACGCCGTACGACTACAGCACCACTCCGTTCGTTCGCAACTTCTCGATTAACCTGAACCTGAGATTCTAAGACCGTCTCTGTTCAAATCTGAAGTTTTAAACCAAACAAGACTTTTCATATGAAAATAACAAAATATTTGATCGGCGGTTTGGCTGCTCTGGCGCTTGTCGGCTGTAAGGACAAGATGCGGGAACTGAACTCCGATCCTGCAATCGTCGGAGATGCCAACCCGGCTTACATGTTCTTCGACGCGGTACAGAACCTCGATTATTCGAGTCGCTCAGCCTCTTCCAGTATTTTTAGCAGCGAAGGCCGCCTGATGCAGTACTTCGTTAAATACGACGGAGCAGTAAACGATACCTATTGCAAAGAAGGGAGCTATTCCGCCCCGGGCCAGATCGGCGAATACTATACGTGGTTGTATAGCGTCGGTTATAAGTTGGTGTCGCTGCAACGCCACATCGACGCCATGACCCCGGAAGCCGCTCTTCCGTATCAGGATTTGCGTGCAAAAGCAGGTATTATGAAAGTTTACCACGCTTTCCGGGTATTCCAGAACTACGGCGCTGCGGTCTACAGTCAGGCTTTCAATGCGATCACCGAAGGGGTTACCTTGCCGGCATACGATCTCTTTACCAAAGAGGTGTATGAATCGCTGGACGACGAACTGGCCGGTTACATCGCCGTGTTGGCTCAGGCCAACGAAAATCAGGCTGCTCTCGGTGCTTACGATCCGATTTACGGATATGAACCCATCAACAAGATGGGGAAACCGAATGCCCGGAACAAACCGAATGACGAGCGTGTGTTGTGGCAGAAGTTCGGTAACTCTTACCGGTTGTACATGGCCTGGATCATGAAAGCTGCCGATCCGGCTCGTTTCGACAAAGTCTTGGCCGAAACGAAAGGCAAATGGTTCGAAACGGCTGCCGACGGGGCTTATTCCTATCAAAACGGCTCTAATTACAACGGTACACCGTACAACTCGAACGGGAATAATGAAATTTCCGTGTTGTATGCCGTGTCGGATAACTTCGTATCGTACTTGAAGGAGTTGGGCGACCCGCGTCTGCCGCTCTTGGCACGCGCCAACAGCCTGTATGCCGACAATAAATCTTTACAATGGATCCAGGCCTACTTCCCCGACTCGTTGCAGCAGCACATGGTTTATGATAAAGATTCTAAAACTTGGAATCTGAAAAATTGGAACGGGGTATTCGATTTCGAAGCCGATCCGATGCTGGCTTATCAGGGTATATCGCCCAATCCGTTCGATTACGACCAAGAAAATCCTGGCGAATTCTGGGGGCAGCGTAACTTCACGTTCCGGTTCTATCATCCCAATTACAAACCGGGTGATACGGAAGGAAACAAGAAGCTCGGCCCGTGGACGGTAACCAATCAGGGAGTTGTATCTGAAGATTTCCCGGCAACCTTTACGGTTCAGAATGCGGACACTTCGTTCACGCTGGAACTCGGTAGTCGTCCCCAAGGACGTTATCTGGTAGCTGGCGGTGGGAAAAGTTTCAGCAACGACAACAACGGCGGTAACGGTTATGACGGAGCTGTCAACGACAATGGCGAAATTTATTTCCGTCGTCCGCTCTACACCTATCCGGAGTTCTGCTTCATGATGGCATATCTGAGCAACGAAGGGGTCGATACCGGTGCGCCGGCTGACGAATGGTTCAAAAACGGTGTGACGGAAGCCATGAAAGAACTTCAGACCGATGCAATCCGTTACGGGGTTCAGGTGGCAACCAACTCGGCAGCAACCTACTACTATGAAACGACCAAATCGACTTATGTAGTCAATCCGAAAGTCGTCGGGGTGAATGATACGAAACTGTATGACATAACAGATCAAATCACATCCTATGTAAACGGTTTGGTGCTTTCTCCGGAGGCGATCGTAGGTCAGATGTGGATCTACGCCTACAACCAGCCGATCAAGATGTGGGACTGGTGGCGTTTGACGGACTATCCGAAGATCGTAGACGTAAAAACGCCGGCCGATCGACCGACGGGCCTTTACTGGGTGAAACCCCAAACCCGTACAGAAGGCGAAAATATGGATTGGCCGCGTCGGGGTAATTTGCCGGGGACGAAAGCTGCGAACAATGCGAATTTCAATGCGATCCGGAATGTCCTGCTCGAACAGCCGGGCTATGGTACCACTTACAACCAAACCACGGGTTGCATCTTCTGGGATCAGCTAGGCCTGCAACAACAAGGTTTGTAGTTTTGGATTTCGGAACTATTTGACCGACCATTAAACACGGAGGGCTCCGGGGATCGATTTCCCGGAGCCCTCTTTTCCCGGTCATCTTCTGGTGTTAGTAGCCTTTCCCTGGACCGGGCCTCCCCCGTGACCCTCCCTGTCGTTTATCGCCAGGGAGGTCTCGGGGGATTTTTCTTTCTTCTTTTCGGAAAATTTGTTGAAGAATAACTCGAATTATACTATTTAGTTGAATTTTTAACAAACAGTCTGCTTTCTCTGCTTCAGGGCGCGATCGGTTGCCGAAAAAACGCTACCTTGCAATCAACCTAAGTCTCATTCCTCCTAAAAGTATAGACTCGATATCATGGAGATCAAAAAAAGCGGTGCCGCTCTGTCCAAAATCGTACAGATCGGTGAAAAACTCAAAAAACTGACGGCCGAAACCGGCGAAACTTACCTCCCGCTCAATCGCGGGGTGAATGCCGTGGTCAATATCGACCTGAGCGAGGTGGTCAAAGAGATGGACTTCAACTCCAACGACATTCAGGTCTATCCTCCGGGGCCCGGTTTTCCGGCGTTGCGACAAGCCATCAACGACGAATATTTCGGCGGTAAGTCGTCGGCAGACAACATCCTGATTACGGCCGGCGGAATGAACGCCCTGGATCTCGTGGTGCAGGCTGTGGGGATGGGGAAACTCTACCTGCCGGTCTACTATTGGGGCTGTTATTTCCAGATGCTGACCGTCCGCGGAATCGGCAATGCCGAATACATGGCTCAGCGCGATCTGGCAGGGATGATTCCGGAGCTGAAGGGCAATGCGGTATTGATCTGCGACCCGGGGAATCCGCTGGGCGAAAAATACGACGACGACGAACAGTTCGCCCTGATCAAAAAGCTCAACGACGCAGGCGTGACGGTCTTTTTCGACAGCCCGTATCGCCGGATCTTCTATGACAAATACGACAACTACTACCAGCGGCTGCTGGAGCTCGAAAACGTCATCATTACGGAAAGTTTCAGCAAGTCGGTGGGGCTCAGCGGACAACGGCTCGGATTTATCCATACCACCAATCGGGAGTTGCACGACGAGCTGGAGGTTCGGCTGATGTACTGCACGAACGGTGTCAATGCGTTCGCCCAACAGCTGATTCTCCGGCTCCTGACGACGCCGACGGGGATTGCGGCGGCCGATGCGTTCAAGGCGGCCACTTCGCGCGGCATCGCGCTCAATATCGAATACCTGAAACAACGGGGATTGCTGGCCGAAGAGTACTACCATGCGAGCACGCCGACCGGGATTTTCGTCGTCGTGAACCGGACGGAGGAGGAGTTGCTGGCGCATCGGATCGGCAGCGTGTCGCTCTCGTTCTTCACCAAAAGCAGGAAGGAGGAGGCGTCGAAGTTCGCGCGGATTTGCGTTTCGGCGCCGCATGACAAGTTCGTCGAATACTTCGAGCGGGTGAAATAGGGGGCTGTTCTTTTGTCGGCTCGGTTTTTGTTGCGGCAAAGGCTTGCCCGGCAAAGAACGTCTGACAACGACCGCAAAAAAGAAGAGGGCTCCGGGGAACGATTCCCCGGAGCCCTCCGTGTTTAATGGTCGGTCAAATAGTGCCGAAATCCGAAACTACAAGCCCTGTACGTCCCAGTAGATGCGGCCCGTAGTCTGGTTGTAGGTCGTCCCGTATACCGGCCCCAGCAACGCATCGCGCGCAGCGTTGTAATTCGCGTTGTTCAGCTCGTTCGGCTGCGGCAGCGAAGCACGACGCGGGAACGAGAGCACATTCGTCGAAGTCCGCGGAACCGGCTGAACCCAATACGGACCGCTTACCTGAGCCGCATCGGCCGGAGTCGTTACTTTCACGATCTTCGGATAACCCGTCAGACGCCACCAGTCCCACATCTTGTTCGGCTGGTTGTAGGCGTAGATCCACATCTGACCCACGATCGCCTCCTTCTTGTCCGCAGCGTTGGCCAGCGCCTGGGCCTGAACGTAAGGTGCGATCTTGTCCGTGATGGAGTACACCCCGGCGTCATTCACCCCGACGATTTTGGTCGCTCCGGAGTTGGTTGCCACCTGAACTTCATAACGGATCGCATCGGTCTGAAGCTCTTTCATGGCTTCCGTTACCCCCTCTTCGTACCAAACGTCGGCCGTTTTGCCGGTAGCGACTCCGTCGAGCGTCAGGTATGCCATCATGAAGCAGAATTCCGGATAGGTGTAGACCGGATGGGTGTAGAACTTGTTCGATGGATTAACCGGCCCGTCGTTCCCGTTCACACCGCTGTTCCCGGCTCCGTCACCCTCTTTTTTACCCCCGTCGGCAACGAAGTAACGCCCCTGAGGCCGAGATCCCATTTCGATGGTGAAAGTCGTGTCTGCGTTCCAGATCGTGTCTTGGGCCGGGAAATCTTTGGAAATCGCCCCCTTGTTGGTTACCGTCCACGGTTTGAGCTTCTTGTTCCATTCCGCGTCGCCCGGTTTGTAGTCCGGGTGGTGGAAACGGAAGGTGAAGTTACGCTGCCCCCAGAAATTGCCCGGGCCGCTCATGTCGTAGTTGTACGGGTTGGCCGAAACACCCTGATAAGCCATCTTCGGATAGGTTGCGAAATCCAACACATCGCCCCACAAAACATCTTTCAGCCAAGTTTTGGTCTGTTTGTCGTAGTAAGCGTGCTTCTGGAGCGAGTCCGGGAAGTAATGCTGCATCCACTGAATGGCCTTGTTGTCGCCGTTCAGGCCGTTGTTGCGTGCCAAGAGCGGCAGACGCGGGTCGTCCAACTCCTTCAGGTAAGAGATGAAGTTGGCCGACACGGCGTAAGTGACGCTGATCGAGTTCGGGCCGTCCGAGTTGTAGATCAGACCGCTGTTGGCATTGCTCCCGTTCATGTAAGCGACAGCCCCGTCGGCAGCCGATTCGAACCAGCCGGAAGCTTTCGTTTCGGCCAATACTTTGTCGAAGCGTGTCCGGTCTACGGCTTTCATGATCCAAGCCATGTACAACCGGTAAGAGTTGGCGAATTTCTTCCAATTCGTCCGTTGAACGTCGTACTTGCTCTGGATGGCCGGTGCGCTGGCAGTTTTGCTGGCGATGTACCCGTAGATCGGGTCGTATTCGCCCAACGCCATCACTTCGTCGCCGGCCGGTTTTTCCAGCACTTGGATGTACGAGAGCAGTTCGTCATCCAACAATTCGTACATCTTATTGTCGAAGATGTCGTACGTCGGCGTCATGATTCCTTCGGAAAGAGCCTTGAACGCTTCGGTGTAGACCGCCGCGCCGTAGTTCTGGAACACCCGGAAAGCTTCGTATACCTTCACGATACCGGCGATAGCGTGCAAATCGGTGTACTGCACCTTTTCATGTTCGGGCAGTGCGTCGATATAACGTTGCAGTTCCACCATCTGGTGACCGATGTCGTAGAAACGATCATAGGTATAGGAGACCGTTCCCGGCGTCACATAGGTGTCTGCCTGCGCATCGCAGTAGGTTCCATCCGTAGCTCCGGTGTAAGAGACGAAGTACTGCATCTTCACAGCGGTATTGAACATCAATTGTTCGCCGAAGCCGCGCTCGCTGTAGTCGAAGTCCTGCATCACCGAGAGGAAGACATATCGCGGGTCTGTGGTGGTGATCGTGTTCGGGTTGGTGTTCAGCTCGCGCATCTTGTCCTTACAGCCGACAAGCGCCAGAGCAGCCAAACCGCCGATCAAATATTTTGTTATTTTCATATGAAAAGTCTTGTTTGGTTTAAAACTTCAGATTTGAACAGAGACGGTCTTAGAATCTCAGGTTCAGGTTAATCGAGAAGTTGCGAACGAACGGAGTGGTGCTGTAGTCGTACGGCGTCAAGGCGTTGTTCGAGATGAACGAGTCAGGGTTCGACTTGTTGTTCATTTTGTTGATCAGGTAGCAAACGTTCCGTGCCGAGAACGACAGGCGTGCCGACTGCAAACCGACGTGTTTGATCCATTTTTCCGGGAAGTTGTAACCCAGGGTCAACTCACGCAAAGCCATGTAGGTCTGGCTCGAAACGTACTGGTCGGTGGTCGAGTAGTTGTAGTTGTAGATGTAGTACAAGCTGGCGAGCATCGGCTGGATGTGTCCTGCATCGACCGCTTCGCGGTAGGTCATGCCGCCGATGTTGATTTTTTCACCGGTTTTGAAGCTGGTCACGGTCGAAGAGGTACCGCCGTTGTCCCAGAAGACTGCGTCGGGCAGAATCCCGTTGTATTCCCATTCGCCCTTGTAGTTTACACGAGCCTCACCGCCGTGTTTCTTGTCACGACCGTAGAGAGATTCTTTCGAGTTACCGACGCTGGTAGCATAAGGCTGCATGGTCTGAACCGAGTGACCGCCCGAGCGACCGTCGATCTGAGCGAAGAAGTCGAGCGAACCGCTGCTGTTCGGCAGGTTCACCTGCACCGAGGTGTTGATACCGTAAGTGAAGTTAGGCATCACGCTACCGAACGAGGTGTACCGGTTCGATTTGCCGCCCCAGTACGAAGCTTCGTCGCCGTAGTAACCTGCGATCAGGTTGGTGTAGGCATAGCGGTAAACCATGCTGGTCGAAGCTGCGGTAGAGAATTCCGGGTTGATATTCTTGTTATCGTCCCCATTGCCGATGTAGCGAATCATGGCTTTGCCGTTACGCGGGTCGTTCGGATCGTCCGGGTTGTTGAAACGGGCGATGATGTTGTTACCGCCATAACCGTTACCACCGGTGAGCACACCGAATTCACCGCCTTCGAAAGCATAAACAGCCGGAGAGTTGCTGAACCCGCCGTTGATCTGATAAGCGGTCTGTCCGGGATAGAACTCTTTGATCTTGCTCCGGTTGCGGCTCCAGTTGGCGCCGATAGTCCAGTTTACGGTACGCGTCCGGATCGGAGTCACGTCCAGCTGAAGTTCCCAACCCTGGTTCTGGATGTTACCGGCGTTGATCCAACGTTTGCTGACCCCCGATTCTTTCACGGTAGAAAGACTCAGAATCTGGTTCTTGGTGTTAGTCTTATAGTAAGCTACGTCCAACCCGATCATCCCGTTCAGGAAACGCAGGTCGGCACCGAACTCGATAGAGGTCTGGATTTCAGGCTTCAAGTCCATATTGGGCAGCGTCGTATTGTTCGGCGAAGCCATCAGCACGCTGCTGTTCAACGGGCCGTTCTTTCCCGATACGGAGAACCCGCCGGCACCGTCGGCCGTGTTGTAGGCGTCGGTACCCTTACCTACCTGTGCCCAAGAAGCACGCAGTTTACCGAACGAAAGGATCTTCGGGTCGATATTGAACGTGTCGGAGAATACCCACGATGCGTTCACTGAAGGATAGAAGACAGAGAAGTTATTCTGCCCCTGCGGAATCCAGCTCGGGTACATCAGCGAAGAAAGCCAGTCGTTACGTCCGGTTACTTCGAGATAAACCTGGTCTTTCCACGAGAGGTTAACTACCCCTGCCACACCGACAGTCATCGTATTACGCGGGGTATAGCCTACCGACATTTGATCGACGCTGATCGCTTTCTGCGAGTTCGAGAACGACCACAAACCCGGAGTAATCAGACCGCCGTTCGTGCTCTTTTCATACGAGGTCGAGCGGGTGTTCCCGTAGATTTCACCCAACAGACGGATGTCCAGTTCGAGGTTGTCGTCCAGGAAGCGGTTGTTGCTATGCAACTGAGCGATACCGTCATAAGAACCGCTGGTCGAATTTTTGATACGGTACTCACCGTTACCGGCCGGGCTGTTCAGCCCACCGTACTCTTTCTTTTCATAGAAAGTCTGCCAGTTGTTGTAGCTGACCGAGACGTTGGCGTCCAACCAGTCGGTGAACTGAGCGCTCAAACCTACCTGTGCGATAATGGTCTGTTCGTTCCGGTTGTCCCGCAAGTTGGCGATCCGGTTGAGCATGGCATTCGGCACCGACAGTGCCGACGTACCGTAGCGTTGCAAGGTTACGGGGTCGATAAAGTGCTCATTATACCACTTGAGGTCGGTGTTTCGGTTGATGTAGTAAGAGGTCAGATAACCGGGAACCGTACTGCCGTCCCAACCGTTGTTGTAGTAAGCATTTTCGGTATTCGAGTTCGAGTATTGGAGGCTCAGGTTGGTCGAGAAGATGTCGTTGATCTTACCGTTGGCCGTGAAATTCAACGAGTGACGGTTGAAGCTGTTGTTCGGCATGCTCCCGTCACTGTCCGAATACCCATAAGAAAGACGATAGGTAGCCTTTTCCGAACCGCCGGTCAACGCAACGCTCACGTTGTCGATACGGCTGTTTTGATAGTAGGCTTTCCAGTTGTCTTTATAAGCCACGTAATCTTCCATCGGGTTGTCGATTCCTTCCGGAGCGTAGTACTTGTAGTACTGGTAGATTTTCTGGCCTTTCATCGAAGCGAACGAGGGACCGAACGATGCCTGCATGTAGGAATCGTAGGTCGAGTTCACCCCGGGCATCATCCCGCCTTCATAACCGTTGTTATACCCCATCCCGTAATCGTTCTGGAGCGCAATGGAGTTTTTGTAGATAACGCCCCATTCGTGCGAGTAGTTCACTTCCACGCCGATCCCTTTGCGAGCCTTGCCGCTCTTGGTGGTGATCACGATGGCACCGTTGGCACCACGAGAACCGTACAACGAGGTCGCAGCGGCGCCTTTCAGCACGGTAACCGATTCGTAATCGTCCGGGTTCAGGTTCTTCAGCTGGTTACCGTATTTGGTCCCATCGGAATTATTCCCGTAGGTCATATCGGCTGCCTGCTGTTCGTACTCCATGATAATCCCGTCGATCACGTAGATCGGCGAGTTGTTCTTGGTCAGCGACTTCGCACCGCGGATCGTCACGGTCGGAGCGGCCGTTAAACCGGAAGCACCACCCGAAGCGATCTGCACCCCTGCTACTTTCCCCTGCAAGGCGTTCGCAGGGCTCAAAGTGTTGGTACGTGCCAGCTCGTCTCCCTTTACGGTAGAGGTGGCATAACCCAGCGAGCGGTTTTGCTTGCGGCCTCCCAAGGCAGTCACCGTCACCGCCTCTGTCTGCAAAACAGAACGAAGAATAGAAATCGATTATATAATAGATTGATATTCAAGATTTAATCGTCTTAATGATGGATTTTGAACGGTTAAAAAATTGCGCCTTTCAACTGGTGATTTTGACTTTGAATGTGGCATCTTTTAGTCTTTCAGTTCTTGCAAAATTTGAAGTGCTTACTGCCTAAATAGGATGCTGTAAACGTCATTGATTCCCACCTTATTTTGGCCATAAATTTTAATTGAATCGGCAAGAAATACATCTTTACAACACTGTGGTTATCAGGTAGATATTGTAGAATATTCGTGTCCTCATTCTGTTTTGCAGACAGAGGCGGTGACGGTGACGGCCTTGGGGGGCCGCAAGCAGAACAGAGCGTTGGGGTACTCCAGTACAGCTGTGAAAGGCGCCGAACTCTCGCGTACCAACACCATCAGTCCGATTAACGCACTGCAAGGGAAAGTGGCCGGTCTTCAGATTTCGACCAACGGATCGTCCGGGGTAACCTCTTCCCCGGTGATTACGCTCCGTGGTGCGAAGTCGCTGACCAAGAACAACTCCCCGATTTTCGTCATCGACGGGATCGTGATGCAGAACGACGAACAAGGGTTTAACGCTTCAGGAACCGGAGACCATTACGGGAACCAGCTGAAGAACCTGAACCCCAACGACTATGAATCGATCACCGTGCTGAAAGGTGCTGCCGCAACCGCGCTGTACGGTTCTCGTGGTGCGAACGGTGCCATCGTGATCACCACCAAAGGCGGTAAAGCACGCAAGGGAATCGGTGTCGAAGTAAAGTACACCCATGAATGGCAGGACACGTACGCAGCTCCGGTGCCGTTGCAGAACCTGTACGGCGCAGGACGACCGACAAACGGTTATGAAGGCGATGTGATTCCCGGGACTTTGTCAACAACGGCCAACGGCGGCTATACCGCAGGTTCGTTCGGGCCCCGTCTCGACGGTCAGCTGATGGAACAGAACTACAAATGGCCCAATAATACGCCCGAACCGTTCGTGGCTTATCCGGACAACTGGCGCGCATTGTTCCAGACCGGTCAATATGACGATGTGAGCGTGGCATTGACCGGCGGGTCGGAAAAGGCTACCTATCGTCTTTCGTACGCTTATACGAAATTGAACGGGACGATGGCCAACAACAAGTTCAACCGCCACTCGGTGAACTTCCGCACGAACGGTAAGATCAACGACATTTTCTCGGTGAATTTCGGTTTCCAGTACTCCAATTCGGACGCTTACAACGGTCAGACGCAGGGGATCTGGCAGTGGGACAACGGGCGGAACTACGGGATGCTCACCACCTACTTCCTGAACCGGAACACCGACCTCGAATGGTATCGCGATAACTACATCGTCAATCGGGAGACCTGGGAACGCATCTCGACGAATAAACAGACCTCGTTGCAGCGTTTGCAGACGGCGCTGAACCGGGAAGTGGACGACAACTTCCGTCACAACGAACAGACCATCATCGCCAGCTTGGGCTTGACCGCTCAGTTTACCGACTGGTTGGACGCCAATGTGACTGCCAGCTTCAACGACTTCAAGAAATTCGAAGAAGAAAAAAACTACGGCAGCGGCATCGGACGGTCCGGCACCGGCAACAAATACGGCATCTATGGCGGTTCGAGCGGACAGTACAACGGGAATGCGTCGTTGCACGGCAACAGCCGGTTCGTAGATGACAACCTCGAACTCGACGTGCGTGTCGGGGCGGAAATGTACGGCAACACTCGCGCCACTTCGTTTGAAAAGACAACCAACGGCGGTCTCGTAGTTCCGGGCGTATGGTCGTTCGGCAACTCGGTCAATCCGCTGACCACGAGCAATGTGAAAAACAGCTACACGCCGCGTAACAACATGGTTGTCGGGGTCTACGGAGCGATCAACCTCTCGTGGAAAGACCAGGTCTTCCTCGAAGTGACCGGACGTAACGACTGGGTATCTTCCCTGTTGTTCCCCACCTGGTTGCCGCAGGGGGCCGATAACTGGTCGGTCTTCTATCCTTCGGTAAACGCATCATGGGTCTTCTCCGACACGTTCAATATCGACCCGAAGATACTTTCGTTCGGTAAACTGCGTGCATCGTGGGCACAGGTAGGTTCCGGGACAGGCGCTTACGCCACCTCGAACGGTGCCGGATACTATAATGTATACTCGACCGGCATCCAGACGCCGGACGGAAGCAGCATCATCGGTGCGTCGCCGAACAATACGACCCTGCCGAACTATGACTTGAAACCCGAAATCCAGCAATCCATGGAATTCGGTGCCGACCTCCGTTTCCTGAACGGCCGAATTGGGGTCGATGTGGCTTATTACAAGATCAATACCAAGAACCAGATCCTCACCCTCGCAGCCGTGGCTGAATCGGGGGTAAGCAAACGCCTGATCAACGCCGGTAATATCCAGAACCAGGGTTGGGAACTTCAGTTGGACGTGACCCCGATCCGGACGCGCACCGTGAACTGGAACATCGGCTTCAACTGGACGCGCAACCGTGGTAAAATCAAAGAATTGCACGACAAGGTAAAACAGATCCAGTTATGGGGCGGGTATGACGCATCGCCGTCTATCTACGCTTTCGAAGGGGGTACCTTCGGGGTCTTTACCGGGGGGAACGGCTACGGTACCGCACCGCGGGTGAAATACGGCGAAGCATCGCAACGCATGAACGGCACCACCCCCGAAAAGTACGGCGACAAATATATGCTCGACTACTGGGGTACGGTCGGGAATCCGAATGCCATCGAAGTCTACGGCTGGACTATGGGGAGCGACATTGGAGGCTACTATGCGCAACGGGACGATAACGGCAACCTGACCCATCCGTACGATGTGCTCGGTTCCGTCGAACCCGACTTCACTTTCGGTCTCAATACTTCGGTACAGGTGAACCTGCCGAACAACAGCGGTTCGATCGACTTCTTCGCACAGATCGACGGCCGTTCGGGCGGGATGATGACCAACCCGGGCTTGCGTTACGGGATTAGTACCGGTACGGTCAAAGAATCTCTGTACGGTCGTGACAAAGAGCATGGTGGGATCGAACGCATCAACTGGAAAGGCGATCTCCTCTACAACGGGATTGAACTCGACGGGGTATTCCGTCCGGCAGACCTCGGTGGAGACAATACGATTACCTCACTCAAAACGGGCCAGAAGGTAGATTTGGGCGGCATGACCTACATGGAGGCGGTGAACGAAGGACACATCAAACCGATGCTCGCTTCCGCTTACTACACCTACGCTTACGGCTGGGGCAACGCTTCGGACCTCTTCACGACCAAAGCCTCGTATGTGGCCTTGCGTGAATTGACCATCGGTTACAACTTCCCGGAAAAGTGGATCAAACATGTCGGCATGCAGTCGGCCCGTCTGTCGTTCACCGCACGCAACCTCTGCTATATCTACAACGGGCTGTACGGCAAGACCAACCCCGAATCCATCACTTCGAACAATCCGCTTACTCCGTTCGACATCGGCGGTGTGCCGTTCACGCGCAACTTCGCACTCACCCTGGACGTACGGTTCTAATCTGAAAAAGGAAAATCACATATGAGAATAATCACCAAATACCTGATTCCTTGTCTGGCAGCACTCGCACTGGTCGGGTGTAAGGACAAGATGCGGGAACTGAACACGAATAAAGACCTGAACTCGGCCACCGATCCGCGTTTTATGTTCCTCGGGGCGACAAAAAGCTGGGACGGCTTCAGCCGCGAAGTCCTCTTGCAGAAGTACAACATCATGCAATTGATGCAGTATGTCGTACGCTACGACTACGCCAGCGTTCAGTACTACAACCCGGCCAAAGCCAACTCGGCGGTCTATCCGACCGTATTCAACCAGTACTGGAACGCCTACTACAACGGGATTAACGACATCGGCAATGCGGATTACTGCGGCGCTTACGGCAGCCAGTTGAATACCCTGATCGATTATATCGACCACAGCGAGTTCATTCCGGATGCTCAACGGATTTGGTACGCCGACATGCGCGCCGTGTGTCAGATTCTGAACACCTATCAGGCATGGCGTCTGTTCGACGTCTACGGGGCGGCGGTCTATACCGAGGCCTTCCGGGCTCAGGCCACGACGGATCCGGTGATTCAGCCGACCTACGACCTGATCCAGGACGTTTACCTCGAACTTGACAAGACCGTGAAAGAGGCAATCGCCGTTCTGGCAGCCGAAGCAGTGCCGAATGCGGTCAGCCTCGGCGAATACGACTACTTCTACGGTTGGAAATCGAACGTGGCGATGGGCACTCCGGGCGCTACGGTCGTAAAACGGGGCGACAATGCCGCTCAACGGAAATTGTGGATGAAATTCGCCAATGCGTTCCGTCTGAAGATGGCTTGGCGTTTCCGGGCTCGGAACCCGCAACACTCCGACGAGGTCATCAAAGAGGTGCTCGCGTTGCCCGACGGCTTGTTCGCAAGCAACGACGAATCGTGCTTCTACAACTACTCGGAAGACCACGACAATGTGGTGAACGACATCAACGGCATCAGCCTCTACTTCGGCATCACGGACAACTTCATGCACCAGCTGAAACGGACCAACGACCCGCGTCTGCCGTTGCTGGCTCGGACGAACGGTCTGGATGCCGAGTTGAGCAAAGGGTACAAATACATCGAGGCCAACCATCCGACCTTGCTGACCACCGTGACCAAAAATCCGAATGGAAAGGATCAGGGGATGCCCGACCGATTGGCTCCGTCGATTCCGATCTTCGACCGCATCTATCAGGGACAGAATGCCAACCCGATGCTGAAAGATCAGGAAATGGGGCCGAACATGCTGTTGAGCGCGCAAAGCTACAGTCTCACCATTGCCAAGGGCAGCAGCACCGGGACGGACACTACGATCAGCCTTCGGGTCGCTTCGCCGGCACAGGGACGTTACTTTGTCAAGAACGGCGGTTCGGACGACGTGAACAGCTCGAACGACGGCGACGGCGATGTTTTCGACTGGAAAATCAAACAGCGTCGTCCGATCATCACCTATCCGGAACAGTGTTTCACGCTGGCCTATCTGACGGCAGAAGGCGTCAGCACCGGCAAAACGGCCGAGGATTGGTACAACCTCGGGGTCAAGGCCGCAATCGACGAATTGCGATTGGATGCACAGCGGTATAAGATTCAGATCGCCACCTCCGCTTCGTTCCCGAAAATCGCCGGTCTGACCGACAACGGCCCGTATCAGATTACGGACGACATGATCGACGATTATCTGGCTGCGAATCCGTATGTCGATAAAGAATCCATCGTAGCTCAGGCCTGGGTTTACTTCTACACCCACGCCGAAGAGATGTGGGGCTGGTGGAAACTGACCGGCTATCCGACCGTCGTGCCGGTGCAATACGGCACGGTACTTCCGACGAAGGCTTACTTCGTGCAGCCGCAAACCGCCGAACAGGATCTGCTGACCTGGCCGCGCCGGTGCGTCCTGCCGGGTCAGGTCGAAAACACCTCGAATCGGTTGAACGCAGTCGATGCGTTGATCGCAACCGAAGGATACGGCAGCAACGAAAACGTCACTTCGGGCCGTATCTGGTGGGATAAGGAATAACCCCCTGCGGTTTATCAGGTAAACACGGAGGGCTCCGGGGAAACGATTTCCCCGGAGCCCTCTTCTTGTTGTCCGTTCGGCACGGCGGAAACCGGATTTTGCGGACAAGACGGTAATTCGCCGGAAAAGATTAACTTTGTAAAAAAATTAAAGAACAAAACTGATGTCTTATAATCTGCTGAAAGGTAAGAAAGGGCTCATCTTCGGAGCGCTCAACGAAAAATCCATTGCCTGGAAAGTCGCCGAACGGGCCGTCGAAGAGGGGGCCGAAGTCGTCCTCACCAACACCCCCATGGCAGCCCGCATGGGCGGAACCGCCGAGCTGGCCGAAAAACTCGGCACCATCTTTGTTCCGGCCGATGCCACCAGCGTCAAGGACTTGGAAAACCTGATCGACAAAACCACCGAACACTTCGGCGGCAAGTTCGACTTCATACTCCACTCGATCGGCATGTCGCCCAACGTGCGCAAAGGGCGGACTTACGACGACCTCGACTACGATTTCCTCCAGAAAACGCTCGACATCTCGGCCATCTCGTTCCACAAAGTGATGCAGGTGGCTCGGAAAAAGGATGCCCTGAACGAATGGGGCTCGATCGTAGCCTTGTCTTACATCGCTGCACAGCGGACGCTGTACGGCTATAACGACATGGCCGACGCCAAGGCGCTGCTCGAGTCGATCGCGCGTTCGTTCGGCTACATCTATGGCCGCGAAAAGAAAATCCGCGTCAATACCGTTTCGCAGTCGCCCACCCCGACCACGGCCGGGAGCGGCGTGATGGGGCTCGACCACCTGATGGACTTCGCCCAGCGCATGTCGCCGCTCGGGAATGCCACCGCATTGGATTGCGCCAACTACGTCATTACGCTCTTCAGCGACCTGACTAAGAAAGTGACCATGCAGAACCTCTTCCACGACGGCGGTTTCTCCAGCATGGGAATGAGCCGGCGGGCGATGAAGCTCTACAGCCAGAGCCTGGAACAGGAGCTCAAGGAGTACGAAGAGAAGAACATGGAGTTCCTCGACGTGAAACACGGGGAGAAGTAGGAGACATACCGACTTCTTCGTCCGAAAATAACGCGCGGGGGGTCTTTCGACATCTGTTCGAAAGACCCCCCGCTGTTTTTTCTGCGCGATTCCTATTCGTCTGCCGCAGTCGGCACGCAATTCCCGTCCTCGCAAACGCGCATGTTGAACGAATAGTTATAGCCCCGTTTCAGAATATTCGGCGCAATCCCCTGATAATATCGTCCGCCCGCCAATACCGTCAGCACCAACCGACTGTTTTCGTAGGCATAGAACCGATAATCGTTCGTTCCGTTGGGCTTGACCGCCGGATTGTAACCGATCGTCTGCGGCACCGCCTGCTCGGTCGCATTCGGGAAGAGATAGCCCCAATTGCTGAACCCGCTGATCGTGATCCGTTCGATCGGCGGAATCGAATCCCACCCCTCGTCGAAGCGCACCTTGAAGGTCACGATCGCCGTTACGTGTGACAACCCCACCTGAACCCGATTCTCGCCCGCCACCAGATTCTGCGTCACGCGCGCCGAGAGCGGAGGCTGCACCTCGTCGGCTCCGAAGAGCCGATTCACCGCCGTGTCCTTGCCGTTTATCCATTGCGTTTCGTTTTCGGGCCATCGGTTCAAGTCTGCCGAACTGTTGGCCACCACATAGATACGCGCCTCCGGATAGGTGTTTCGGATGCGTTCCGCGGGTGGGAGAACCCGGATGTGAAGACCCGATTCGGTCGGACGCGGCAGGCTTTGGGCGAACAGCACCTCTCCCTCGCGATCGAAACCGGCCACAAAAAGGCTGTCGACCCACTGGGCGCTGCTCTCCGAGCTGGAGCGGCCGGTCGGCAGCACGAGCTGATCGAGTTCGAACTGCAAATCCAACACCCCCGACCGCTGGAGCATCGCGATTTCGGCTTGAAAACCGCCGGAAGAGGCCGCGATCCGGATCGCCCCCGCCCGCTCGGTCTCGGCCGGATTGGCCGACAGGATCAGGGCCAGCGAATCGACTTTGGGGCCGTGAGAAAGGAATTCGGAACGGATCCATTCGCTTCCCTCCGGGACGTCGACTTGATAGGAGGCGCCGCTGCGCAGCTGCACGATGACGGTATCGGCCTGGGGGCCGACCTGATAGATCGTCTCGCCGGCGACCAGCGTACCGTCGCCGGGCTGCGTGACAGCGATATCCCGGGTCACGCCGCCGCAAACGATCCGGATATAGGCCGTCCGATCCATCGCCGAGGGGTTCTCGTCGGCCGTGATGGTCAGGGTGGCTGCTCCGGCCTCGCCGCTCATCGGCGCCACGTGCATCCAGTCGGCAGCATCGCTTTTGGTGGCGGAGGTCTCGATGCGCCACGGCTGGCTGGCGATAAAGGTCGTAGTCGTCGGAGTCTGCGAACTCGAAGCGTCGGACGGGAGGCGGATTTCCGACACTTCGACGGTCACCTCGCCCGGAACCTCGACCTCGTTTTTGTTGCAGGCGGCCAACATCGCCAGAGCCAACCCGCTCAGGAGATAAATTTTTGCATTCATCGTTTCTCTATAGTTTTATAAATAACATATACATAGAACGATAGGTCGTATATCGGATCGTTCTGTGAAGGTGAAAAACAAAAATCGTTCCAAGACGATCGGGAGCGGCGGAGGGGGCAACGGCTCGGCAGACGGCCAATAAAAAGCGGGAGGTTTGCCTTGAATAGGCAAACCTCCCGCTGGGTCGGAGAGCGGGCCTCTCTCTTCTGGAGAGGAGGGCCCGCATTTCCATAAAAAGAGAGGGGTCGGTTACTTGCCGCTGTTGTATTCCGGTGCGTAGAGCGTCGGGTTTTCGATCGGAGCAGCCATTGGTTTGGTATCCCACCAGATCCGGCCCGTGTTGTCGTTCCACGAAGTCCCGAAGCCCGGAGTCGCCATCAACTCCTGCTGGATTTTCATGTAGTTGGCGTTGTTTTCCACCTCGGGCTGCGGCACAGCTGCACGACGGGCCAAAGCCGTAGCTTCGTTCCCGCTGGTGAAGCCCATTTCGAGCCCCGGTACATCCGGCAGCAAGTAATTCGTGCCCGGAGCACCCGTCCCGTTCTTCACCGGAATCTTGATGAACTGCGGATAACCGGTCAGTTTCCACATGCCCCACATCTCTTCCGGGTTGAAGATCATGGCAAACCAGGTCTGGGTCATGATTTCCGACACGGCGTTGCCGGTCTTACCCAGCGGCAGGATCGATGCCACATAGTCGTCGATCATCGCCGGAGTCAGTTTATAGAGGTGCTTGTCCGCGGCAGACGTTCCGTTGTAGGGCGGCAGCAGCGGATATTCCACAGAAGTGGCAATCCCGACATATACACGCAGGGCGTCGTCCATCAACTGAGCCATATTGGCCCGGACAGCCTCTTCGTACCACCCTTCGGCCGTCTTGCCGCCCACAGCCGCGCCGGTTTCCTGAGCGATCAGCGCCATGGTGAAGCAGTGTTCGTCGTAGGCGATCACCGGACGGGTCAACTGAATGAGGGTCTTGTCCGGTTTCGGCTGATCGTACCAGTCGTAGCCGTCCCCACCGTTTTTCACCCAGTAACGTCCCTGCGGCATCGAGCAGATGTAGAACGTAATCGTGGTGTCCTTGCCCCAGACGATCGGTTCGCCGGTTTTCGGACTCAACAACGGTTTGTTGAGTTTAGGATCCTCGTTGAAGTTCGAATTGACGATTTTACCGAACGAAAAACCTTGTCCGCGCATAATCACCCCCGGAACCCAGGTTTGCTGATAAGCATACGAGTTCTGGCTGACCCCCTGATAAACATTGTGCAACTGCATCAGGTTGCCATACTTGGTCAGCGAGTCCGGGAAGTGGGTGTACATCCATTTGTAAGCCTTTGCATACGCATTGTTCTTAAAATAAGAGGCATTGACAAACGACGTATCGTTGAAGTTCGGACGGAACAAGAGCGGCAGACGCGGGTCTTTCATCACCTTCAGCGAGTTGATCATCGACAGCGGAGCCCGGTTGTAGTAACTTACCTGGTTCCCGTCGTTGGTATCGTCGCCCCAAACGTCTTTCGGGAACTTGAGGATACACGACTCGTCGTTGCTCGAAATCATCCCCCCGTTAGCCGGATCGAGCACTTCGGCCAGCACGGTATTGAAGTGTGCCGCATCCCGTTCTTTGAAGCGGTAGGCCATCTTCAGACGGAACGTGTTGGCGAATTTCAACCAGCGCGAACGCTGCACTTCGGCATTCTCCAACGGGGTGACTGTCGAGCCCCCTTCAGGATTGACTTTTACGGTAAAACCGTACATCGGGTCGTATTTGCCCAGCGAAAGGGTTCCTGCCGGTGCCGGTTGCTTCAGTACATCGACTACTTTTTCCTTCACGACCTGATCCAAAGTTTTGTAAACATTCTGAACAAGGTCGTATTCCGGCCGTTTGATCCCTTCGGCCGCCCGGAACGCCTGGGTGTAAACCGCAGCGCCGTAGACGTCGAAGTTCCGCCAAGCCAAGTAGGTTTCCAGCACTTTGGCGATCGCGCCGATCTCCTGGTACTGCATCTTTTCCAGCTCGCTCAACGTCGGACCGACTACATATTCACACAAAGCATGAAGCTGGCTCCCGTTCCGGACGTTGAATTCGCTCCAATACGCACCGGGCCACGGCGAACTGATCGAAAGGTCGGTCGCTGCCGGATAAGACGAGCCAGTATTGGCGAAATACTGCATCCACCGACCGATGCTCATCGAACGGGTCGCACAGAACCCACGACCGTCCGAATTGTCGAACAGGCGTGTCGCAGCGAAGAACATATACCGCGGGTCGGTCGATTGCAACGAGGTCTGGTTGGTGTTCAACTCTCGCATCTTGTCCTTACACCCGGTGAGGGCCAGGGCCGAGAGCAGAACTCCCCCAAAAATATATTTTGAGATTGTTTTCATAAATGTCGTTGAATTGTCGGTTTACAATTAGAAACGTAAGTTGAGGTTGATCGAGAAGTTCCGCGCATAGGGCACTCCACCGTAGTCCACCGGCGTCAGCGGGTTGTTCGACGAGATGGACTCCGGATTGATTCCGCCGCGCATGCCGTTGTAGATATAGCAGAGGTTACGTCCCGAGAACGACAGACGAGCCGACTGCAAACCGACGTGTTTGATCCACTTGTCCGGGAAGTTGTACCCGAGGGTCACTTCACGCAACGAGAAGTAGGTGGCTTTCGACACGTTGATGTTCTGTGCACCCCAGAAACCGTAGTTCCCGCCCTGGGTATACCAAATGGCCGACAGCATCGGTTCGATATCGCCCGCTTCGACGGCTTCGGCGAAGGTGGTACCGGCTTTCACTGTCACTTCCTGACCGTTGTCTTTGCGAGTCACCTTGAAATCTTTGTAGAACACACCGTCCGGAATCATCCCGTTGTAAACGGTTTCGCCTTTGTAGTTGACACGAGCCACCCCGCCGTGTTCCTCGTCACGACCGTAGAGCGACATTTCGACGTTCCCGTATTGCATAGCTTCACGCAATTTGGAAGAGATCATGTGTCCGCCGACGCGGCCGTCGATCTGAGCGAAGAAGTCGAACGAACCGCTGTTGTTCGGCAGGTTGACGGTCAGCGAGGTGGTCAAACCGGCGAAGAAGTCGGGTTCCACTTTACCGAGCACGTCATACAGATAAGGTTTGTCACCCGGGGTGTTGTACCCGTCGATTTGGTTACCGTCTTCATCTTTTCCCAGTACACCGTGGTAGTAGTTGGTAACCTGGCTACCGCGTACGATCGAGTAGTAAGGCAGATTCAGGCTGCTGGTCGTACCGCCGTAGTTGATCAACATTTTCCCGTTGCGCGGGTCGTTCGGATCGTCCATGTTGCGGAACACAGCTGCCACCCCGGCTCCGTCGCTCGTATAACCGTATCCCGAACCGGAGACGATTTGTCCGAACGCGCCGTTTTCGAAGGCATAGATGCCCGGAATCCCGCCGGTACCGTTGTCGAAGAGTTTGTAAGAGCTGATGCCTTCATAGAACTCTTTGATTTTGCTCCGGTTGCGGCTCCAGTTCAGGCCGATTTCCCAACGTACCGTCCGGGTTTGGATCGGACGGAAGTCCAACTGAAGTTCCCAACCCTGGTTCTGGATGTTACCGGCGTTGATGAGCTGTTTGGTTACCCCGGACTCTTTCACTGCATCGAGTTTCAGAATCTGGTTGCGGGTATTGATCTTGTAGTAAGCCACATCGACCCCGATCCGTCCGTTCAGGAAACGGAGGTCGGCACCGAATTCCATAGAGGTCTGGATTTCCGGTTTCAAGTCGTAGTTCGGCAGGGTCGAGTTGTTCGGCGTAGCGAACTGGAGATTGTTGCCATTCGGAGCACTTTCGGTTTTCACGTCGAATCCGCCGGCACCCGACGCGGTTTCGTAAGCCGACGTCCCGGAACCGACCTGTCCCCACGATGCACGCAGTTTACCGTACGAGAGGATATTCGGATTGATGTTGAACGTGTCGGAGAAGACCCACGACAAGTTCACCGAAGGATAGAAGACCGACCAGTTGTCAGACCCCTGCGGAATCCAGGTCGGATAGAGCAACGAACTCAGCCAGTCGTTACGGGCCGTTACTTCAAGATTGATCTGGTCTTTCCACGAGAGGTTGACGGCACCCCCGATCCCATAGGTCATCCGGTTGCGGTAGTTCAGATTCGTATCGTAGTTCGACACTTCGAGCGGCTCGGCCGAGTTGCCGAAGTTCCACATTCCGGGAACAATGAGGCCGCCCCGCGTGGATTTCGACCAGCTCGAACCGCGGCTGTTTCCGTACAATTCATAGAACAGACGCACGTCGAGTTCGAGGTTGTCGTCCAGGAAGAGGTTGTTGCTGTGCAGCTGACCGAGGAAGTTGTATTCGCCCGATTTACCGCCGCCGATCGAATAGCTCCCACCGGGGCTATAGACAGGATCGCCTGCTTCAGCTCCTCCTCGGCCGAAACCCGAACCGTAGTTTTTGGTCTCGTTGAAGTACGAATAGTCGTTGTAAGTGAGTCGCGCATTGGCGTCCAACCAGCTGTTGAACTGAGCGGTCAAACCTACGCTGGCGATAATGGTCTGTTCGTTGTGGTTGGTGTTGTCGTCCACGAAGGTATTCAGGGCACTCTGAATGGATTTCAGGGCAGTGCTCGATCCGTCGGGCAGACGCATCCAGGTCGAATAGTCGATATAGTTGTCGCGATACCATTTCAGGTCGGTGTTCCGGTTGATCTGCTGCGAAACGACCGCCGCGTAGCTCCGTCCGCTGGTTGCCGAGAAGATGTTCGGGTTCAGCGTGTTGGAGTTCGAGTACTGCATGCTGAAGTCCACCGAGAAGACGTCGTTGATCTTACCGTTCGTCCGAACGTTCACCGAGTGGCGTTTGAATTCATTGTTGGGCAGCGCACCTTTCATGTTGGTGTACCCATAAGAAACACGATAGGTCGCTTTTTCCGACCCGCCGGTCAGAGCGACGCTGACATTGTCCTGTTGTCCGGTCTGGAAAATGGATTTCCAGTTGTTGGCATAAGAGAGCAACGGTTCGACCGGGTTGTTGTATTTCCCCAATTTATACTCCTGGCTCATCTGCAAACCGGCATCCATCCGCGGCCCGAACGATTGTGCACTGTACACGCCGTCGGAAACGGTAGACCCTACGTTGGGAATGATATCCCCTTCGTAGCCGTTCGTCGGCGAGCCCATCCCGTAGAGGTTTTGGAGCTTCATCGGAGCGGCATAGGTCTGCGAGAATTCGTGCGAGTAATTCACTTCGATCCCTACCCCTTTACGAGCCTTACCGCCTTTGGTGGTGATCACGATGGCACCGTTCGCACCGCGAGAACCGTACAGCGCGGTTGCGGCAGCACCTTTCAGCACGGTAACCGATTCGTAGTCATTGGAGTTGAGGTTCTTCAGCTGGTTGCCGTACGCAATCCCGCTGTTACTACCGTCGGCGTCCAACCCCATCACAGAGTTCTCCATCACGATCCCGTCGATGACGAAAATCGGGGAGTTGTTCTTGGTCAGCGACTTCGCCCCGCGGAGTGTAATCACCGGCGACGAGGTCAGCCCCGACGACCCGGAGGTCGAAATCTGGAGCCCTGCTACCTTACCCTGCAAAGCATTGACCGGGCTGATGGTATTGGTACGCGCCAGCTCGTCTCCCTTTACGGTAGAGGTGGCATAACCGAGTTTCCGATCCTGTTTTTTACCCCCCAGTGCCGTCACCGTCACCGCCTCTGTCTGCAAAACAGAGGCAAGGAGGTGAAAATTCGGAGTGAACATTCAAAAGATCAGGAGGTTGTTGAAAACCGATTTTGGGGACGTACATACAATTTACATATTGGTCGCTCGGATGGAATTGAATGTTCGTTTCGTGTGGGAGTGTCATTTTTTGGATTTCTTGAAGTCGGTCAACAGGCGCGCGTTTTTGATCCGCTCGTCTTTCTCGAACCCTGCCAGATAGCAGGCCGTCGTTCTTAGGTTGCTGTGGCCCAGTGATTCGGAAATGTAGCTGATGTTGGCCCCCTGACGCTTGAGGATGGTGGCGAACGAGTGACGTGCCGTGTAGGTCGAAATCGGCCCGATGCCCAGCGCTAGGCCGATTTGGTGCATGTGGCGGTTGATCTGGCGGGTGAGATTCTGTGTCTTGATTTTCAGCTCCATTGCATTCTCATGGCCGTTCAGGAAAGGGAACAGGAAGTTCTCTGGAACGGGCGGATTGCCCCACTGGCCGAGGATAGCACGCATCTCGGGGGTAATGATCGCTCGGATCTCTTTGCGGGTTTTGGTGGTGCGGGCTGTCTTTTGGCGAACGAAACAGATTTCGCCGTCGATGATGTCGGCATATTTGAGCCGGATGAGGTCGGCTACGTTGATCCCGTTGCAGAGGTAGATGAAGAACCACAGGTCGCGATAGTGAGCCGTAGTCGGATTGCCGTTCGAAAAATCGACGATCTGTTTGATTTGGCGGAGATTCAGGGCGATTTTTCGGCCCTCGCCCTCCTGGATTTCGAATTTTCCCTGCCCGAACGGGTATTGGGTGTCGAGCAGGTTGCCGTTTTTGCGGGCTTCGTTCAGCAGGGCGCGGATCGCGCGCATGTGCATGCAGATGGTCACGGGACTTTTCTGTTCGCCGAGCAGGAATTTCTCGTAGCGGCGCAGCCAGACGACCGTCACGGCTGTGAGCGGAATCGCTCGGCTGGAGAACCGTTTGATCGATTTGAAGACGTTGTCGTACCAGAGCATGTTGCCGACTCGTTGTTCGGCGGTCAGGCGGCTGATCCGATGGCGGAAGAGGCTGTTCAGGGTGTCGCCCTTGCCGCGCCCGAGGAGCCGGTTGAGGGCGTCGAACGAGAAGGGCTCTTTTTCGGTCAGCTCCTGAACGTGCCGCTTGATGCGGTCGAAGGAGCTGCCGATGTCGCGGCGCACTTCGAGCAGGTAGCCGCTGCGGGTGCGGAGCAGGCGTTTCCACTCGGCGGTGTCGAGCTCTTTCCCGGTGAGGTAGTATTTCTGGACGCGCTTGTAGGCGACCTGGATTTTGACGGGAAAGAGTCCGTTCTTCTTGGCACGGCGGGTGTCGAGTACCGAGGATACGGTAACGCCGTCTTTGGCATACTTGTACATGGCTATATCCGTTTTTATTAAACCGTTTTGTGGCAAAATAACGGGATATGATGTACATGCGATTTGCATACAACCTCTCTCGTATTCTTTTTTCTGTGCCGGATAGAACCGTACCTTTTCTGAAGAGCCGAGCGGCGTTACTTGAGCAGAGACCGCAAACGGGCTATGCCGAGTTAGCGCGAGGAAGCCTTCGGGCAAAAGGTACCCAAAAGACTTTCGTGATAGCTACGCTACTCCTTAGGCTCCGCAGTCCTCATGTTTCGCGAGTCTGTTGGGCTGGGTTTCCGGTGTGGCGCGCTATTATGCAGTACAATACTTAGGCGCGCCCACCAAGAAACCACAGCCCAACCAACAAACCGACAAACCGAGATTTGGGCCGTCGGCAGCTTGAGGATGCGTTAGCATCCGTCTAAAGTTTTTCTGGTTCTCTTTGTTCACAAAGAGAACAGTTCACTCCAGGACAGGAATGGTATAAGAGAAAAGAGGTTTGGAATGCGAAGTGCATTTATTATCTTTGTAGAATGATGGAATCATTCGTCGTATCAGCTCGAAAATACCGTCCCGCCACCTTTCGCAGCGTCGTCGGTCAGGCTCATATTACCGAGACTCTGCGGAACGCCATTGCGCGGGGACAGCTGGCGCACGCCTACCTCTTCACCGGGCCTCGGGGGGTGGGGAAGACCACCTGTGCGCGGATTTTCGCCAAAGCCATCAACTGCCTGAACCCGACATCGGAGCATGAGGCGTGCGGAGAGTGCGAGTCGTGTCGGGCTTTTAACGAAGGGCGGTCGTTCTCGATCCACGAACTCGACGCCGCCTCCAATAACTCGGTGGAAGACATTCGGGCGCTGACCGAAAAAGTGCGCATACCGCCGCAGGTGGGGCGCTACAGCGTCTATATCATCGACGAGGTGCACATGTTGTCGGCCAACGCCTTCAACGCCTTTCTGAAAACCTTGGAAGAGCCGCCGCACTATGCGATCTTCATTCTGGCCACGACCGAGAAACACAAGATCCTGCCCACCATCTTATCGCGGTGCCAGTGCTACGACTTCAACCGGATACGGGTCGAGGATACCGTGCAGTATCTCCAGTATATTGCCGGTCAGGAGGGGGTGACCTATGACGACGAAGCGCTGCACGTGATCGCCCAGCGGGCCGACGGCGGGATGCGGGATGCGCTGTCGATGTTCGACCGCGTCGTTTCGTTCTGCGGGACGCAACTCACGGGCGACAAGGTGGCCGAGAGTTTGAACGTACTGGATTATAATACCTATTTCGCGGCGACGGATCTGATTCTGGCGGGGAATTATGCCGAGCTGCTCACCTTGTTCGACGGCGTGTTGCGGCGGGGATTCGAAGGGCAGCTTTTTATCGCCGGGCTCAACGGGCATATGCGCGATTTGTTGATGTGCAAGAATCCGCAGACGGCCGGGTTGCTGGAGGTGACCGGTCAGGTGGCCAAGCGGTACCGGGCGCAGGCGAATGCGGAGGGGTGCGATACGGGCTTCCTGTTCAATGCCATCAACCTGTTGACCCAAGTCGATACCGGCTATCGGACGGCGACCAACCGGCGGTTGCATGCCGAATTGGCGTTGATCAAGTTGTGCGGGTTGGGAGGGCTAAAAAAAAAAGATGACACCGTAGGTGCTGAGGCGGGCGGAGATTCGGAGGCGGATGCTCTGGTGCTGGTGGCGGGAGTGGGGCGGTATCCCATGCCGGCGATTTCGAATGGCGGGGGTGGGGCGACGGTGGTGAATCCTGCCGTGCCGGCGGTGCGGACGGTGCCGGAGGGAACGGCAGCGACTCCTTCCGAATCGACACCGACACCAGAGCCGAAATCGGAACCGGTGCGGGAAGCGGCAGGGCGGCCTGCACCGGCTGCGATGACCTCTCCGGTTTCGGCGCAGGCGACGAAACCTGTGGCGCAGCCGGAGCAGGGACGGGCGGCGGGACGATCGATTACGGGGGTGTCGATCACGAATTTACAGGCTGCGGCAGGCGGAGGGGCGACCGAAGGGGCGGTGGCATCGGCCGAGGTGGCGTCACGAGAGGAGGGGGCCTCTGTTCGTGAGGTGACGCCGGGGGAGGCAGAGAGGGTGATTACTGAAAAATACGATGACTTGCTGCGGCTTTGGATGGAGCGGCAACGGCCTCGGTTGGCGACGGCGCTGACGGCCCGACAGATTCGCGGGAGCGAAGTGCTCGTCTCCGTGCCGAACGAAGTGCTGGCCGACGAGATCAACCAGGCCAAGTGGGAGATTGAGCGCGACCTGCGCCAGCTGACCGGAGCGGCGGCGACGGTGACGGTCGTCGTGACCGAGGTGCAGCAGGAGTACAAACCGGTTTCGACGGAAGATAAGTTGCAGTATCTGGTGCGCCTCAATCCGAATATTCTCAAATTGCGGGACGAACTCGACCTGACGGTATAGGCGGGTTTTTCGCCAGCGTGGCTTAACGCACAAAAAAGGGGGCAGGAACAAAAAGGGGCAGGATGAAAACCATCCTGCCCCTTTGCGTATTCCGCCGGTATTGCCGTCGAATAGTCTTTACGCCTCTCCCGCCATCCCCGCCGACTGGCGATACTCCTGCCGGAGCGAGAGCGGCGTGATCTGGAACTCCCGCTTGAAGAGCTTGATGAAGTGCGAGATGTTGTCGAACTTGCACTCGTACCCGATCTGTGCGATCGGTTTGGTGGTCGATACCACCTCTAACCGCGCATGCAATAGCCGCTGTTTCAGAATCCACCGGTGCGGCGTCATGCCGAATATCCGCAGGAAGTCGTTCTTGAACGAGGTCAGGCTCTTGTTGGTCCGCTGCGCCAGCTCGCTGATCGAGAGGTCTTCGAAGATCGAGTTCCGGATGATGCTCTCGAACGGGTCGGCCAGCCGCTCGACGCACCGCAGCAGTTTGTACTGCAACCCGTGTTCCTTGTGCGCCACCACCATGTAGGCGAATTCGGCCAGTTTGAGGCGCATCAGCTGCGGATGCGACGTCAGGTAGTCCGTGTCCATATACGGCATCAGCGAGTCGAACAACAGCCGCATCTCCGGCCACAGCCGCGTGCTGACGTGTCCCAGCGTCAGATCGGCCTGTGCCGCCTCCGGCAACTCCAGCTCCATCCCGTACAAGGTCACGAGCGCCGACAAGGCTCCCGCCATCTCCTGGTTGTCGAACGCGAGGCAGGTCTCCTTATACGGCCCGTTCCGGGCCGGCAGGTTTTCGACGTAATGTTTCCCCGGCGCCAGCAGGAAAAGCTCCTTGTCGCCGATTCGATAGCTCTCCCCGGCATAATGGACGACTTTCGTCCCGCTCTCTACCACGCCGAGCAGGTTTCGGGTCAGCTCCAGAGACTGGGGGCCGGAAGCGGAGTGGGTCACGAACTGCCACAACGACGACGCACGTTCCGCCTTATTGTTCTTGGTTTGCTCCGACATACAATGGACGATAATGATAAATACAAAATAAATCTCCCGCTACAAAGAACACAAATATAATTCGAAAAAAAGCCGAAATGTTTTGTCTTTGCATTCATAATGTTACAAATCGGACGTTTTGAGTTATTATTCTACTCTCCTGACTCTTCCGGCTGGCGAGTCCGCTTCCAATCGCCCCGGTGTCCGTCGGCAAAAATCGTCCCGCCGGTTTGTACATCCCGAAAAAAAAGCTACCTTTGCGGCTCGAAACGCGCTCTGTTGACGGGTGCGACGAAACAACTCATTATTCATCATTTCTTTACGGACAACTTATGAACCGTTACGAAACCGTTTTCATTGCGACTCCCGTTCTTTCGGACGCACAGTTGAAAGAGCTGGTCGGCAAATTCCAGGGTGTCATCACCGAGAACGGCGGCAAAGTGAACTACACCGAAGAGTGGGGTTTGCGTAAGCTCGCCTATCCGATCCAGAAAAAGACCACCGGGTTCTACACCCTGATCGAGTTCGAAGGCGAAGGCAAACTGATCGACGTGCTCGAAACCCAGTACCGTCGCGACGAACGCGTCATCCGTTTCCTGACTTTCAAACAGGACAAGTACGCGGCCGAATATGCCGAAAAACGCAGAAACATCAACGCAGCTAAAACTCAAGAGTAATCATGGCAGCACCCCAATCCGAAATCCGTTACCTCAACCCGGTATCCGTTGAGGTCAAGAAGAAAAAATATTGCCGGTTCAAGAAAGCCGGGATCAAATACGTCGATTACAAAGACGCCGAATTCCTCAAAAAGTTTCTGAACGAACAGGGGAAAATTCTGCCCCGCCGGCTGACCGGGACTTCGCAGAAGTTCCAGAAAAAAGTGGCTACGGCGGTGAAGCGGGCACGGCACTTGGCTATCCTGCCGTTCGTAACCGACTTGTTGAAATAACCCCTAACCGAGGAGCAGAGAATACATTATGGAAATCATACTGAAACAAGACGTCGATAACCTCGGCAATAAGGATCAGATCGTAAACGTGCGGCCGGGGTATGCCAACAACTACCTCATTCCGCAGGGATATGCGGCGGCTGCGACCGCTTCGGCTAAGAAGGTGCTGGCTGAAAAAATCAAACAGCAGGCGCACAAGGAGGCGAAGATGGTGACCGACGCTCAAGCTGTGGCTGATAAACTGAACGGGGTAGCGGTAGCTATCGCTGTGAAGGTGGCCGAAGGCGGTAAGATCTTCGGGTCGGTGACGGCGGCACAGGTGGCCGATGCGATCGAAGCGAAGGGCTTCTCGATCGACAAACGTCACGTCAAGGTCGATGCGATCAAGCAGATCGGCGAATACAAAGCTACGGTCAAGATCTACAAGGATATCAAAGCGGAAGTGGCCGTGTCGGTAACGGCTGAAGCTTCGGCTGAGTAGTTCGGACTGTTGCCGGAGAGGCTCCTCTTCCTTGGGGGTAGGCTCTTTCCGATTATGTTCTGACGATATTGTAAAGCGGTTGAGTATTACCGTCTCCGAGCTTTCAAAATCAAAAAAAGGTGTCTGTTTCCTGTTTCAGGAAATGAACACCTTTTTTGTTTGTAGTTTTTTCGATTGACGAGGCCTTCGGCGGATGCGGACGAGGGAAGGCTATGGCGTCGTTGGTTTGGGGTGGAGCCTGTCTTGCGATTTGGGCCGTCGGCAGCTTTAGGATGCGTAGCATCCTTGAAAGTTTTTTCGGTTCCTTTTGTTCACAACCGACGCTGCCAGCGAGAGCAATGCAAACGCAGTTTGCAAATTGCCGAGCGGCGAGGAGGAACCGAGTAGCGTACCGAGGGCAGAGACCGCTTGCGGGCTTTGCCGAGGTAGCACGAGGAAGCCGAAGGCAACGCGAAGCCAAAAGGAACAGTTCGAGGCGGGACAAAGCTCGACCCGCGCGCCTGGGAAATGTTGTCCAAAGCGCAAGTAGCTTTGACTGATTTCCTTTAGCGAGGCACGAAGGCGAAGATCCAGTGCTGCCCCCGGAAGAGCTTGCGAGAACGGAGCACGATTCGGTTCGTCCCCGCTTTCAGGGCGATTTCGACCGGCTCACGCGTCCAGAACAACTGTTCCGCCGTATACGGAAACTCCTCTTCCGGTCTGGCCCACGTGTTGAACCGGAACGCATACGCGCCTGGCTCGCGCCACACCGGCGGTTCGATCCGGACGCCGTTTACCCACGCCTCGCCCGCAGCCTCCCACGCTCCCTGTGTGCCGATGCCCGACGAAATGCGGTTCGACCGCGACGGAGCCTCGAAACCGATCTGGGCGAGGATGACCGTGTCGCGCGGCACCGTGATGATAGTCTCCGCCCACACCTCGCCCGAATCCGGCTTCGGTAACGACAGCGTGGCCAGCATCGCGTCCACGTCGATCGCCCCGCCGTATAAGGTATGCCATTTCAGCCCCGCAGTGTCTGTGCCGAAAGCCGCAGGCTCCGATACCCGCCACTTCAGCGAAGCGTTGGGCCACCAGCAGAAAGGTTCTTCTTTGAGCAGACCCTCCTTGTGGGTCAGCATGCGTCCTTCGAACTCCGCCAAAGCCACTCCTGCCGGCGTCGAAGGATCGGGGAATAGGTTCGGATTCGTCGGAGACCCCTCCGGCTTCCGACCGCCTCGCCACAGCCGTTCGGCGAAAGGCAGCAGCCCCGACCATACCCCGCTATTCCGCATCAACCCCTCCAAACCCGGCGACTTCGTGTCGTTCCACAGGCAGAGAATCCCCCCCAAAGCCGTCGAATCGCCCTGCGCCTGGTCACACGGGTCGTGCAGCAGCATCCGTGGCGTGAACGAAATCGGGTCGTAATTGTTCAGGTACCCCATGTACGAATCGACGATCGGTCCGCCCTGCGTCCGGTTGCGGGCCACGTAGCCCGAAGCCTCCGACCACACCTGCCGAATGCTTCCGTCCGTCGCCGGCAGACCCGGATCCCACACCATCGGCGTGCGTCCCGCCGCCCGCACCACACTGTCCGCCCACCGCATGAACCCCGTCGGATCCGGAATGTGCACCTCGTCCGAGCCGATGTGGATGTACGGCGCCTCCGAGACCGGTATCTCGGTGAAAAACTCCTCCAAAGCCTCCTCCAATATCCGCATCCCCCGCGGATCGGCCATGCCGAAACCGAACGTCGAGTTGAAATAGGTGCTGTGGCCCGGCATGTCGATCTCCGGCACCACCAGTATGCCGTGTTTCCGGGCATAGTCGATCACGTCGCGAATCTCGCCGTAGGTGTAGAACTTCCCCTCGTCGCGCCCCGGTCGCTGATACTGCGGATCGTTGAGCTGCGGGAAACGCCGGGACTCGATCCGCCAGGCCGGATAGTCCGTCAGGTGCCAATGGAACAGGTTGATCTTGTACTGCGACAGGAGGCGGATTTGTCGTTTGAGCTCTTCGACCGGAATAAAGTTGCGCCCCGTGTCGTGCATGAAGCCGCGCCAGGCGAAAGCCGGCCAGTCGACGATCCGGACGCTCGGCACCAACCCCCGCTCGTCGGTCAGCTGGCGCAGCGTCTGGCGCGCCCAGATGGCGCCCTGCTCGTCGCGGGCCGTGATTTTAACCCCCTTCCGATAGGTTTCGAGAATATAACCCTCGGCCGGCAGCGACAGGGTGGTGTCGATCCGCACCTTGACGTTCAGCAGCGGAACCAGGTATCGGCCCGTCGTTTCGAGCTGTTGCGGATAGGGAATCAGAGCCGGTTGCGCCGTCGTCCGCCCGAGGGCGGCGCAGAGCGCGCAACCGAGAAGAAAAAATCGTTTCATAACCTGCGCAAGATAGGAAATTCGGTCGATATATCAAAGCTCGCCGGAACAGGCTGTTAACGGAATAACACCACCCTTGCGCGTTTCGAAAAAAGCGGTATCTTTGGGGCGTTGAACCTAAAAAATCTGATTCGAGATGAGCAACATTCCATCCAACCTGAAATATTCGAAAGACCACGAGTGGATTCGCGTCGAGGGCGAAGAGGCATTCGTGGGGATCACCGATTTCGCCCAGGGCCAGCTCGGGGACATCGTTTTCGTGGACATCACGACCGAAGGCGAGACGCTGGCACAGGGCGACGTGTTCGGCACGATCGAGGCGGTGAAGACCGTTTCGGACGCTTTCCTGCCGGTGGCGGGCGAGGTGCTGGAGCTCAACGGCGCACTGGAAGACGCCCCCGAAACGGTCAATAAAGACCCCTACGGCGAGGGGTGGATGGTCAAAATCCGCCTCACGGAGCCGGGGCAGCTGGACGGGTTGCTGTCGGCCGACGAGTATGCGAAACTGATCGGCTAATCTTTTTTCAACGCAAAGCAGAGAACAAACACTTTAAATCGAACATAACTCATGGCAAAAGTAACGGTAGTCGGCGCGGGGAACGTGGGAGCAACCTGTGCGAACGTATTGGCCACGCGCGAAGTGTGCAGCGAATTGGTGCTGCTGGACATCAAAGAGGGGGTTTCGGAGGGGAAAATCCTGGATATCTTCCAGACGGCTACGCTGATGGACTTCGACACCAATATCAAGGGGGTGACGAACGACTATGCGGCCACGGCGGGGTCGGACGTGGTGGTGATCACCTCGGGCATGCCTCGCAAACCGGGCATGACGCGCGAAGAGCTGATCGGGGTGAATGCCGGAATCGTTAAATCGGTGGCCGAAAACATCCTGAAACATTCGCCGGAGGCGATTCTGCTCATCGTCTCGAACCCGATGGATCCGATGACCTATCTGGCGCTGAAGGCGACGGGACTGCCCAAAAACCGGGTCTTCGGGATGGGCGGCGCGCTCGACTCGGCACGGTTCAAGTGCTACCTCTCCAAGGCGTTGGGGGTCAACTCCAATGATGTGGACGGGATGGTGATCGGCGGCCACGGCGATACGACGATGATTCCGCTGGTTTCCAAAGCCTCGGTCAAAGGGGTGCCGGTGACGGAACTCTGCAAGGACAAGGCGGTGCTGGACAAAGTGGTGGCCGACACGATGGTGGGCGGCGCGACGCTGACCAAACTGCTCGGCACGTCGGCCTGGTATGCGCCGGGGGCTGCGGCCGCTATGGTGGTCGAGTCGATCGTGCGGGATCAGAAAAAGATCGTCCCGTCGTGCGTCCTGCTCGAAGGGGAGTACGGCCAGAAGGATATCTGCATCGGGGTGCCGACGGTGATCGGGCGCAACGGCGCGGAACGGGTGGTCGAAGTGGCGCTGACTGCCGAGGAAAAGGCCGCTTTCGAAGCGAGCGCCGAGGCGGTGCGCAAGACCAATGCCATCCTTCACGAGATCAACGTGCTGTAACTGCTATCCCTTCGGGGAGAGCGACGTACGGCTAATGAGATTGCATTACCGGTAAGAATATATGTCATCAGAAGGAAAAACTCGTGCCGTGACCACCTATCGGCTGGCCGAGATGAAAGCCCGCGGCGAAAAGATATCCATGCTCACCGCCTATGACTACACCATGGCCGGGATTATGGACGCCGCCGGGATCGATGTCATTCTGGTCGGCGACTCGGCGGCCAACGTGATCGCCGGGTACAAGACCACCGTGCCGATGACCCTGAACGATATGATTTATCACGGGAAAGCGGTGGCGAGGGCTGTGGAGCGGGCCTTGGTCGTGGTCGATCTGCCGTTCGGGAGCTATCAGGGGAACTCGAAAGAGGCCTTGAACTCGGCGGTGCGGATCATGAAAGAGACCGAGGCCGATGCGGTGAAGCTGGAGGGGGGCGCCGAGGTGATCGATTGCGTACAGCGGATTCTCTGTGCCGGGATTCCGGTGATGGGGCATTTGGGGCTCACGCCGCAGTCGATCAACAAGTACGGCACCTATGCCGTGCGGGCCCGAGAGGAGGCGGAGGCGGAGAAACTCTACTCCGACGCGCTGCTGCTGGCCGAGACCGGATGCTTCGGCATCGTGCTCGAAAAGATTCCCGCCGTGCTGGCGGGGCGGGTGGCCGAGGCGGTGAAGATTCCGATCATCGGCATCGGGGCGGGGAATCGGGTGGACGGACAGGTGCTCGTTTCGTATGACATGCTCGGGATCAATAACGGATTCTCGCCGCGCTTTCTGCGGCGGTATCTGAACCTCCACGAGCAGATTACGGCGGCGGTGGAGCAGTATCGGGAAGACGTCAAATCCGGCGATTTCCCGAACGATGGAGAGCAGTATTGACCGGGTTTTTCACAATTGATTAACTTTTCGCTGCCGCGGGGCTTTCATTCAGAAGCGCCCGCGGCAGTTTTTTTGTGGACAGCGGGCCGAAAAGAGGTTTTTAACAGGTTCTTATCGCTTTTTGAACCCTTATCGACATCCTATCCACGAAATTTTTCCCGGTTGTCATCGAAATGCAAACAGGTTATAAGCCGATTGTTCACAATTTATAAACACTCCTTCTGCTCGAATCTGGGTGCGCCCCATCTTGTCAGACCGTGGCTGTGCCGCCTCCCGAACCGGCCCGGCTTGCATTTTTCGACGAAATCGTTACTTTTGTAAATCGTAAACTCGGCGCGGATCGACTTTCCCCCGACTCGAAGCGCCGGGGGGCTCTCGCACAAACCACGCAATTATTAACCAAAATCCACATAGCTAATGTTAAAAGGACAACCCAAAGGTCTGTTCGTATTGGCGTTGGCCAACATGGGCGAGCGTTTCGGCTACTACACCATGCTGGCGATCTTCGTCCTCTACATGCAGGCGAAATTCGGCTACACGGAGGATCAGACCAGTACGACGTTCGGGATCTTCCTGAGTATGGTCTACTTCCTGCCGCTGTTCGGCGGGCTGCTGGCCGACAAGGTGCTCGGCTACGGCAAGACCATCGCCCTCGGGATCATCATCATGTTCGCCGGGTACTTCTGCCTCGCGATTCCGACCGGGGTCGGGACGGGGGCCCAGATCGCCATGTTCGGCGCGCTGGCCTTGATCGCTCTCGGGACGGGGTGTTTCAAGGGGAACCTGCAGGCACTGGTCGGCAACCTCTACGACGATCCGAAATACAGCGCCAAACGGGACATCGCGTTCAGTATCTTCTATATGTGTATCAACATCGGGGCTTTCTTCGCTCCGTCGGCGGCCGAAGGGGTTTCGAACTACTTCCTCGAAAAGGACGGATACACCTATAATGCCGATATTCCTGCGCTGGCGCACCAGTTGCAGAACGGGACGATCTCGCCCGAAGCGACGGCCCGGTTCAGCGAGATGGCGGCTCAACAGGGCTACACGGGAACCGACCTGGCCCAGTTCGGCGACAGCTATATCGCTAGCCTCGGTCAGTCGTACAACTACGGTTTCGGGGTGGCTTGCCTGTCGTTGATCGTTTCGATGATCATTTTCGTCGGCTTCCGCAAGTACTATAAGGCGGCCGACAAAACCGAAAAGGAGAAACAGGCCCAACGCGATCCGAATGCCGTGGAGCTCACCGCGCAGCAGGTCAAAGACCGGCTGGTGGCTTTGGAGCTGGTGTTCGCCGTGGTGATCTTCTTCTGGATGTCGTTCCACCAGAACGGTCTCACGATGACCTTCTTCGCGCGCGACTATACGCAGACTTCGGTCAGCGGGTTCGACCGTTTCGGCTTCTCGTTGTTGACCTTGCTGCCGTTCGCGTTCTGCTTCTACGGCATTATCTCGCTCTTCCAGGGGACGACGGCGCGGGCCAAAGGGGTCGGGGCGCTGTTGGCTCTTGTCGGCGGGGGATGCGCCTGGTGGGCTTACAACTCGTTCCCGGCCGAAATGGCGATCTCGCCGCAGATTTTCCAACAGTTCAACGCATACTTCATCGTCCTCTTTACGCCGCTCATGGTAGCGTTCTTCTCGTGGCTCAACAAGAAGGGCAAGGAGCCCAGTGCGCCGCGTAAGATCGGTATCGGGATGTTGATCGCCGCTATCGGGTTCATTCTGTTGGCCGTGGCATCGATCGGGCTGCCGACGCCGGAGGCGTTGAAAGGGATGGGCGGTTTGAGCGAATCGGCCCGCGTGTCGCCGAACTGGTTGATCTCGACCTATTTCGTGCTGACGATCGCCGAGCTGTTCCTCAGCCCGATGGGTATCTCGTTCGTCTCGAAGGTGGCGCCGCCGAAGTATAAGGGGCTGGCACAGGGCGGCTGGCTGGCGGCTACGGCTGTCGGGAACTACCTTGTGGCGATTATCGGTTACCTGTGGGGCGGGATGCCGCTGTGGATGTTGTGGGGTATTTTGGTGCTCTGCTGCGCGGTGTCGGCTATTTTCCTCTTCAGCGTGATGAAAAAGCTGGAGCGGACGACGCGCGATGCGTAATCGGTTTCGACACGGAATACCGAGATTGTTCGAATTTTTGAAAAGGATATTCCGAACGGAACGATTTTTGTTCATAAAAGCGGAGGAGAGGCATCGCCTCTCCTCCGCTTTTTTCCCTATATTTGTACGCAATAGAAATTCTGTCCCGTTCCGACTCATGAAAAAATTCGTCCGGCTCCTCTTGTTGTTTCCGCTCGCCTGTGGTATGGCGACGACCGCTTCGGCCCAGGTCAAAGGGCTCGGTTTCGGCCCGCGCGTGGGGTTGAACTTCGCCGACTATATGAACAGTCCGGGCAGTACGCGCACGGGGCTCTACGCCGGCGCGTTCCTCGATTACCACATCACCCACCGGTGGGGGCTGGAGACGGGGGCCTACTATTCGCAGTTGGGGTCGACCAACAATGTTGAGATGGGGCATGCCAGCCGGACGATCCATCGGATGGAGTATCTTTCAGTGCCGTTCGTGGCTAAGTTCAATTTTCTGGGCGGTTTCCGGGCGATTGCGGGGGTGGAGGGGCTTTTCAAGCTGTCGGCGAAGTGCGTCGAAAAGGACGGCGGGCCGACGATGACGATGCAAAATGTCCGTTCAGCGAATCTGGCTTTCACCCTCGGGGCGGGTTATCTGTTCCGTTGCGGGCTGGACATTACGGCGTCGTATTCCAAAGGGTTCAACAGCGCGATCCGCCATACGGGCGAGACGACTTGTCCGACTTACTTTCGGGTGGCTGCGGGCTGGCGCTTCATCGGAACCAGCAAATAATCTCTTTTTTCTTAATAGGCTGCGAAAAGGTCAGAACCGTTTGGTATAGGCGTGGCAGTAGGGTTCGGTGCCTTTGCGCCGGTAGTAATCCTGATGATAGGTCTCGGCCGGCCAGAAAACGGTCGCCGGAGTGACTCGCGTGGCGATCCGATATCCTTTGGTTTCGAGCTGCCGAATCAGGCGTTCGGCGATGGCTTTCTGTTCGGGATCGAGGTAGAAGATCTCGGAACGATACTGCGGCCCGAGGTCGGGCCCTTGTCCGTCCTGTTGGGTCGGGTCGTGGATCTCGAAAAAACGTTTCGCTAAGGTTTCGTAGTCGATTTTCGTCGGGTCGTAGGTGACGCGGACGGCTTCGGCGTGTCCGGTCTTTTGGGTGCAGACCTGTTCGTAGGTGGGGTGATCGGTCGTTCCGCCGATATAGCCCGATTCGACTGAGATCACGCCTGTCTGTTGCTGCATCAGGTGTTCGACGCCCCAGAAGCAGCCGCCGGCAAAGATGGCTTCGGCGGTGGATGCCGGTGCGGCGGGTTCGAACTCCAGGGAGATCGAATTGACGCAGTGGCGGGTGTCTTTCGGGGTGAATCCTTCGCCGGTGAATACGTGGCCGAGGTGGGCGCCGCATCGGGCGCAGGTGATTTCAGTGCGTTGTCCGTCCGGGTCGGGGGTGCGTCGCACGGCGCCGGGCAGTGCGTCGTCGAAGCTGGGCCAGCCGCATCCGGAGTCGAATTTGTCGGCCGACCGATAGAGCGGTGCGCCGCACTGTTTGCAGTGGTAGGTGCCGTCGGCGTCGAAGGTGACGTATTTTCCACTGAAGGGGGCTTCGGTGCCTTTGTCGATGATGACGTGTCTCTCTTCGGGGGTCAGGTCTTTTTTCATAGTTTGTTTCGCAGGGGTGTTCGCGCTGCATCCGGAGAGCAGGGCGATGACAAGAATAGCAAATTTATCCATATCTGTTAAAACGCAAAAAATATGCCGTCTCTTGCCCTGTTATTCGATTTTGTTTCGGCTTGCGGATGATAGGAAGTGGGGGTGTGGTCGCCATTGTTGTGTGCGGAATAGAGAATAGGGGCCGAGTCTGCCCGCGTTGTATAGGGGTAGAGGCTGCCATTTGCCCGCCGCGGGCACGCGGGGCCTGCCCGGCCCGAGGGCAGTAGCCTCCTGTAGCTAAAGCCGCGCGCCACGCCTAAAGGAGCGTGCGAAAATCCCGTCGCCCGCCCGCCTAAGAGGGCATATTCTGCCGGTTGGCACTCGGCCAATCCGGCAAGAATTGCCGCGGGCGACGGCAAACGCGGCGGAGCGACAGCGGAGGCGCAGTGAGGCGGACACGGGGCGGAGAACTGGGACGAGCTTTGGGCTGCAACTGTTCTTCGGATGCGAAAACCGCAACCGGTTTTCGCACCGCGCCGGGCCCAGTTTCTGCGGCTCTTCGATTCGCGCAGTTCGCCGTCACCCCCTGCGGCGGACTGCTATAGGCTGAGAGCGAATAGCGCGATTCCGTGAGGAATTGCCGTCCTCGGTGAGGGCGACGCATCAGCGGCGCGTGGGGGGCGCGCCGAGGACGAATCTTGCAAAACGGGGGCGGTGAATGGGGTGTTGTCGTGCCCAGAAATGGGCCGAGCTTCTGCGACCCTTTAGGGTCGCGCAGTCCGCCGCATGGGGTGGCGGCGAACAGATATAGGCTGAGAGCGAATTGTTAATAGAAATGAGCTTTGCTCTTGCGGCTCAAAGAGCCGCGCGGGCCGAAGCCTCCCCCCGCGGAGGGACGCACAGCGTCTTTTACTGCCAGCCTCTACCCCAAACCCCGCAGGCTTCGGCCCACATAAAACTCCGATGAAAGTACCCCGGCCATCTTTCGAGTGTCGCGCGTCCCCGTTTATTCTGAGAGGCAACGCAACTGAAAACCATGGGTGCGGCTGGCCGAACTGTTGGTGTAGAGGCCCTGTGAATGGAAATTCAAGGCCGAACCGCGGATGTCGTTCATGACGGAAGACCAACTGAATCCTAGATTGCCGACGTAGCTCATTCCACCCGAGTCCCAAACGCGGTAGCCCGGGGCGGGCCGCTCGGCACTCGAAAGCTGGCCGTCTCGGTTTCCATATGGGGTAGAGGCTGCCAGTAGAACGCCCTATGGGCGCATTTATTCCGAGAGGCAGCGCAACTGAAGACCGTAGGCGCGATAGTACGCGTAGTTGGAATAGAGCCACATCACGTCGAAATGCAAACTCAGGCCATGGATACTGCCGCCCGTCGAAGCCCAGCTGTAACCGTAACCGCCGCTGCCACGTTGCACGCCATCTGCATGATCGCGGTAGCCCGGGGCGGGATGCGATCGTAAAAACTCAAAACATAGAGCAAATAAATATGGGGCGATTCCGCCGATTCCGTTAATTTTGCAGTCAGACGGAAAATGGAAGTGAAAAGTCAATCAATTATTTCAGTATGGATTCAATGAATATGCTGGCTCCGCTCGTCTTCGTGATCGTTTCGCTCGTAGCTGGAGCTATCCTCAAATATGCCCTCAAACGCACCGTACTGCCTTATACCGTCGGGCTTTTCGCCTTCGGACTCCTGGTCGGACTCTGCGACCGGACGGGACTCTTTACCCAAGATTCCTTCTTTAAAGCCTCCATCGACTTCGCCGGACATATCGACCCCGATCTGATTCTCTACCTCTTTCTGCCCGTCCTGATTTTCGACGCAGCGTATGAACTGGACGCCCATATTTTCCGGAAAACACTGACCAATGCCACCCTGCTTTCCGTACCCGGAATGGTCGTGGCGATGTTCCTGACCGGACTGTTGATGATGGGCATCCACCTCTTCGCACCGAGCTATGCCCAGTGGAACTGGAGCCATGCCCTGATGTTCGGCGCGCTGATCAGCGCCACCGACCCCGTGGCCGTCGTCGCCTTGCTCCGAGAACTCGGCGTCAGCAAACGTTTCTCCACCCTCGTGGATGCCGAGTCGATGCTCAACGACGGAACCGGGATCGTCCTTTTTATGCTCTTTTTCGGAGCCTATACGGCCTCCGGAGCCGTCAAGGCGCCTGTGACCGGATTTGTCTATGTGGTACTCGGCGGCGTATTGCTCGGCGTGATCTTCGGGTGGCTCTGCCTGTGGTTTATCACCCGCAGCCGAACCGACGCGATCGTCCAGAACAGCGCGATTCTGGTCTCGGCCTACGTCACCTTCTTTCTGGCACAGAGCTATCTGGACGTTTCGGGGGTGATCGCCCTGGTGGGGTACGGATTGGTGATCACCTATTACGGACGGCCGCGGATCGCACCCGAAGTCAACCGCTTCATGCAGGAGTTCTGGGAATTGGCCACCTATGCCGCCAATACGCTGATATTCATTCTGGTGGGCGTCGTGATCGCGGTGCAGGTACAGGCCACGTGGGTGGACTTCGCGATTCTGGTGCTGGTGTACATCGGAGTCAATGTGGTGCGGATGACGATGATCGCCCTCTTCTATCCGCTGATGAAACGGTCGGGGTACGGACTCTCGAAACGTGAGGCCGTCATTCTCTGCTGGGGCGGATTGCGCGGGGCGCTGGGGCTGACCCTGGCGTTGATGGTCTCCTATACGTTGCCCATTCCCGAGCCGGTGCGGAGGCAGGTGCTCTTCCTGACCGCAGGGATCGTGACGCTCACCCTGACCGTCAATGCCACCACCGTCGGGTGGCTGTTGCGTAAACTGGGGCTCACGCGAGTGTCGTCGGCCAAGACCTTCCTGAACTACACGATTCAGAAACAGTTGTGCGAAAACACCACGCGGTATTACGGTGAGTTGCAGAAGAACGAAGCATTGCAGGGCGCCGATTGGGCGAAAGTGGCCGCTTTCGTACCCACGCTCGAAGATATTCCCGTGCCGGTGGTGGCCGGGCAGGATTTGGCAGCCAATGTCCGGCTCCGCATATTGGACAAAGAGCGGACACGCTACTGGCAACTCTACGAGAAGGGGATTATTTCGGCCGAGTCGTTGCGACGGTTGCTGGCGACGGTCGAAGAGCTCTACGACGCGGACGGCAAACGACCCCTGTGTGAGCGGGCTCGGCTGCTGGAGTTGCCCGACCTGCCGTTCTACCTGCGGTGGCGGAAACGATCCCGGGAGGTGCTCTACCGGTGGGTCGACCGGAATCAGTCGACGACTTTCGTCCGGGTCTACGATGTGGCCCGTGGGCTGATCCACTCGCAACGCACCTCGATTACCTTGTTGGACGAGCTGGAAAGCTCCGATACCCTGAGCGGGGACGACCGTCGGGCCTTGGAAGGACTGCGCGGCGAAGTGCAACGCAATATCGAAGAGAGTCAGACGATTATGGACATGATTGCCCAGCGATTTCCGAGCTCCTACCGGCTGGCCGTCACCCAGAAAACCATCCGGATGCTCATCAGCGAAGAGAAGGCCGAAGTGCTCCGGATGCTGCACGAGGGGCTCGTCATGCCGGACGACGTGCAATCGATGTTGGACGACATCGACCGGCGGTATCGGATGACTACCCCGGATCGGATTCTGCGCGGTTGAGGGCCTCGGATGTGGCGGATCGGGAAAAGTTTGCCGAAATAAATCGGCAGAGTTTGGCCGGTCGGAGAAAAATGCCTATCTTTGCGGTTCGAAACACTAAACAACAAGCGAAACGAACATGTACGCTATCGTAGAAATCGCAGGACAGCAATTCAAAGTTGAGAAGGGTCGCAAGCTCTATGTTCACCGTCTGGCCGACGCCGAAGGCGCCGCCGTGAGCTTCGACAAAGTCCTGCTGATCGACAATGACGGAAAGGTTGCAATTGGCGCACCTACGGTAAAAGACGCCAAAGTGGAAGCTACCGTGCTGAAACATTTGAAAGACGATAAAATCATCGTCTTCAAGAAGAAACGCCGCAAGGGGTATCAGAAACAGAACGGGCACCGGCAGTGTCTGACCCAGATCGAGATTAAGAATATCATCGCTTAACTCGCTCGCTGTTTCAGAGTTCAATAACGTTTAAAAAGTAAATCGAGATGGCACATAAGAAAGGGGTAGGTAGTTCGAAGAACGGCCGCGAATCGGAAAGCAAACGACTGGGTGTCAAATTGTTCGGTGGTCAGGTGGCCAAGGCCGGGAATATCATCGTGCGGCAGCGCGGAACGGTTCATAACCCGGGCGAAAATGTCGGGATGGGGAAAGACCATACGCTGTTTGCGTTGGTGGACGGTACCGTATGCTTTAAGAAGAAAGCGGAAGGGAAATCTTTCGTATCGGTGGTGCCGATCGCGGAGTAGTTTTCTTCTGACTTAGGAGAGGATATACGTTATATCCTGAAGATACGAATTGCGCCTCTTTTCTTGTATGATGCAAGAAGAGAGGCGCAAGTTTTTTGCGTCGTGCAGTGTGAGGAATTTTATTGTATCGCCGGATACGTTTCAGGTAGGTCGAATGTCACCAATGTGTAATCCGGTTGTGTCAGTCCGTACAGAGTCTGTTCATCTTCCGAAAGGGTTATCTTGCATAACTCGACATCCGTTTTGAGGCGTGCGATGCGATTCCCGTCGTGATCGTAGATGAAAACGATATCGGCCCCGGCCGGATCCTGATTGTTCGGGCGTTCGAAATATTTGAATAACAAATCGTCATTCCATAAGATATAGATATATTTTTTCCCGATCGCTACATTCCAAGTGTATCCTATTGTCTCCTCGGGTTTGAAAAAGAGCGTCGTACCTCGGACTAAATATGTTTTTTCCGCAAAATTGTCTTCCCATAGTTTGATCGGTTTCCCGTCCCGCATGGCATAACAGCCGATGTAGGGCAATTCATATGGTGCGAAAATAGAAATGCCGTATCCGGCATTCATGCAACCTTGCAACCGGTCTCCGGCATTTGTTATCGATTCCGGGATAGGTGAGTTTCCGAAATATCCGATTTGGTTGAAATCTTTATCCAATAACGAAAAAAAATGGTCTTGTGCATGAAAACATTGTCCCATGTAGTGGTCGTCGCCGATACGGCACAACTTGGTGTTGTCCTGCAACGGCACATCGCCCTGGTCTACCCGCCGTTTGTCGTGTGCCCGCATGGTCAGAGAATCTCCGCGATCCACCAATGTGTAGGAAATTACGCTCCGGCTCGGCAGGTCGTAGGCCATAAATGTGGAGTCGCTATCCGTATAGGCGAACGGGAATGTCCAAATCACCTCGGTCGGCCCTTTCCCTTTCGCCCCGAACTTGCCGATTTCTTGGAAAGTTTTCAGTGAAATCAGTCGTCCGAAGTTGTCTCCGATGCGCGGAGAAAGCACGACAAGTACTGAATCCAGTCGAAAGAAACCCTCGGGGTATGAGGCAAAAATATCCGAATTCCGAACGGTATGTTTTAGCGGGATTTCCATTCCGAAGTCGGCTTGTCCGGTCGGTTGGGTTTGGCTCCCGCAACTCGCCATTCCCCAGAGGCACCAGCCTGTCGCGAGGAGATAAATGAGGTTTCGCATGATATGTTTCCTGTGGATGCTCTGTAAAGTTAACATAAATTTATCCGATTTTTATCTTCATGATTCAGCACGGGGAAGGCAAGGTGTTAGGAAAGAGACGGCGTTTCTGGGAAAAATCGTAACTTTGACCATCTATGCGCACCGCCGCGGTGTGGGACAGACTCATGGAAAATAAAAATACGAAATAAGAGATGCTTACATTGAAACAGATCCGGGAAGAACGCGAACAGACCGTTGCCCGGCTGGCTAAAAAAGGAGTGGACGCCGTTCCGGTGATCGACAAAATCGTAGCGCTGGATGACCGGCGCAAAGCGATCCAGCAGGAGCTGGACGGCAATCTGGCCGAACAGAACCGGATCGCCAAAGAGATCGGTGGATTGTTTAAAACGGGAAAGGCTGCCGAGGCCAATGCGTTGAAGGACAAGGTTGCTGGGTTGAAAGAGCAGTCGACCGCGCTGGCGGCGGAACAGGCGACGGTGGTGGCAGAGATGGAGGCCCTGATCGTGACCCTGCCGAACCGGGCGGCTGAGATTGTGCCCGAGGGGAGTTGCGCGGCAGACAACCTCGTCGTGAAAATGGGCGGCCCGGAGCCGAAACAGCTCAAGGGAGAGGGAATTTTGCCCCACTGGGAGCTGGCCAAAAAGTATGACATCATCGACTTCGAGCTGGGGAACAAGCTCACGGGCGCCGGATTCCCGGTCTATAAAGGGAAAGGGGCCCGGTTGCAGCGGGCGTTGATCAACTTCTTCCTCGATATCAATACCGCCGCCGGATTCCTCGAAGTCGAACCGCCGATTATGGTGAACGAGGCGTCGGGATTCGGAACCGGCCAGCTGCCGGACAAGGAGGGGCAGATGTATCATGCCACGGTGGATAACTTCTACCTGATTCCGACGGCAGAGGTGCCGGTGACCAATATCTTCCGCGACGAAATCGTGGATGAGAAAGAGTTGCCCATCAAGATGACGGCTTATACACCGTGTTTCCGGCGCGAAGCGGGGTCGTACGGGAAAGATGTGCGGGGGCTGAACCGGCTGCACCAGTTCGACAAGGTCGAAATCGTGCAGGTGGCGCATCCGACGGACTCTTATGATCGGCTGGACGAAATGGTGGCCCATGTCGAGGGGATTGTGCAGAAACTGGGGCTGCCGTATCGGATTCTGCGGCTGTGCGGCGGGGATATGAGCTTTACGAGCGCCCTGACCTATGACTTCGAGGTCTACAGCGAGGCGCAGGACAAGTGGTTGGAGGTCTCCTCGGTGTCGAACTTCGAATCGTTCCAGGCCAATCGGCTGAAGCTCCGTTTCCGCAACGCGGAGACCAAAAAGACCGAACTGGCGCATACCCTGAACGGCAGTTCGCTGGCTTTGCCGCGTATCGTGGCGGCTCTGCTCGAAAACAACCAGACGCCGGACGGGATTGTGATTCCGGAGGCGCTCCGGCCGTACACCGGGTTCGATATCATTAAATAGTTGCAGCCTTCGGGCGGTGGAACCTGTCGAATATCGAGATGGCGAAACTCTATGTTATTCCTACGCCGGTGGGGAACCTTGAGGATATCACCCTGCGTGCGATCCGTCTGCTGGGCGAGTGCGACAGCATCGTGGCCGAAGATACGCGGACGAGCGGCAATCTGTTGCGACACTTGGGGATCTCCAAGCCGATGACGTCGTACCATAAGTTCAACGAGCACGGCGTGGTCGAACAGATCGTCCGGCGGATGCTGGAGGGACAGACAGTGGCGTTGATCTCGGATGCGGGCACTCCGGCGATTTCCGATCCGGGCTATCTGCTGGTGAACCGTGCGATCGAGGCGGGGATCGCGGTCGAGACGTTGCCGGGGCCGACGGCGTTCGTACCGGCGCTGGTGAACAGCGGATTGCCGTGCGACCGGTTTGTATTCGAGGGTTTTCTGCCGCAGAAAAAGGGGCGGCAGAGCCGGTTGCAGCAGCTGGTTACGGAGCCGCGGACGATGATTTTTTACGAGTCGCCTCATCGGGTGGGGAAGACGCTGGCGCAGTTGGTCGAGTTTTTCGGCGAGACGCGTCGGGGGGCGGTGTGCCGGGAGATTTCGAAGAAATTCGAGGAAACGGTGCGGGGGACATTGGCGGAGCTGGCAGCTCGCTATGCGGAACAGGAGCCGAAAGGCGAGATCGTTTTGGTGGTCGAAGGGGCGCGTGGTTGAGGTTGCGGTTGTCGTAAGTTGCATGCGGACAAAGAATGGGGTGAGGAACTGGGCCGAGGCAGCTTGAGGATGCGAAGCATCCGTCTAAAGTTTTTCTGGTTCTCTTTGTTCA